>JADGGF010000029.1 GCA_019690055.1 Micromonosporaceae bacterium | reverse complement strand
GCGCCCGCGGGCGATTCCCGCCTGGGCCCGCCGGCGGACCAGCTTCGGGTCCGCCTGCGGGCCATCCTCGCCGAGCTGCTGCCCGCCGACTGGTCGACGTCCTTCTCGCTTGATCCCGCGGTGCAGTCGGTCGTCCGGACCGTGGTCGAGCGCCTGGCGAGCGAGGGTCTGCTCACGCTCAGCTGGCCGCGCGAGTACGGCGGGGCGGAGGCCGACCTCTGGCAGCAGACGGTGCTTCGTGAGGAGATGTGGGCCCACTTCGAGCCGCGCGGTCCGCAGTACATGGGGCTCAACTGGGTCGGGCCCGTGATTATGGAGGTCGGCACCGAGGAGCAGAAGGCCCGCCACCTACCGGCCATCTCGGCCGGGCGGGTCGTGTGGTGCCAGGGGTTCAGCGAGCCGGGAGCGGGCTCCGACCTGGGCTCGCTGCAGTTGCGGGCCGAGTTCGACAACGGCCAGTGGGTCCTCAACGGCCAGAAGATCTGGACCTCGTACGCCGGGCTGGCCCACTGGTGTTTCCTGGCCGCCCGCACCGACCGGACGTCGCGCAAGCACGATGGCATTACGATCTTCCTGATACCGATGGACACCCCGGGCATCACGGTCCGTCCGATCGACTCGATGCTCGGCGAGCAACACCTCAACGAGGTCTTCTTCGACAACGTCCGGGTCAGCCCCGACGCCGTGCTGGGGGGCGTCGGGCGCGGCTGGGACGTCATCCGGCTGGTGCTCAAGCACGAACGCATCGGCATTCCTCGGTACGCGCGGGACGAGCGGGTGCTGGCTGAGCTCGCCGGGCACCCGTCGCTGGACCGGCCGAGTGCCCGGGCGGAGTACGCCCGCACGCTGGTCCACGCCCGCGTCGCCCGCCTGCTGAACTACCGGGCTGTCGCGCTGCAGGAGGCCGGTCGGCTCACGGACCGGGAAGCCTCGATCGCCAGACTCGCCTCGATTCAGCTCGACCAGGAGGTGGCGCACCTGGCGCTGGACCTCTGCGGGTCCGACGCGCTCGTGCCCGATCCACCCGTCGGCCTGCTCGGCCACGTCGAGGACGTGTTCCGGTACGCGCGGGCCTCGACGATCGCCTCCGGAACCATCGAAATACAGAGAATGATCGTCGCCCGGTCGATGCTGGAAGGAGCCCGTCATGCGGCGTGACTGGCCAGCCGCCGCGGTGGCCTATGAGGAGAGCGTGACCGCGGCGATCCGCGCTCTGGGCGGCGTGGACGTTACCCGCGCCGCCGAGGCCGAGCCCGCTCGGCGGCGCCTCGTGGTACCCCCGCTGCTGGACCAGCTCGGCCTGGCGGAGCTGGATCCGTGGGCCGACGAGGACGAGTCGGCCGCGGCCATGCTCGGCGTACGGGCCGCGGGCGTGGCGGTCCTGCCCTGGCCGCTGGCTCACGCCCTCGCCGTGCCCGCCCACCTACGTCCGCGCATCGACGGCGTCTACCTGACCACGGGACAGCCGCGGCGGCTGGACCACCTCGACCTGTTCCAGAACGCGATCGCCATCGATGTCGGGAAACGGTCCGCCACCCCGGTCGCCGCCGGGCCGGCCCAGCGCGCTCCGCTGGACCCATTCGCCTGCGAGGCGGTCGCCCGGCCCGCGGCGCTCGGCCCGGACATCGACGTTGACCGCATCATCGCGATGCGCGTCCTGCTCGACGCGTTCTGGGTGGCCGGAGCGCTCACCACGGTCGTCGACCTCGCGGCCAGCCACGCGCGGGAGCGCGAGCAGTTCGGCCGGCCGATTGGAAGCTTCGGCGAGATCCGGTGGCGGATCGCCGATCTCGCGGTCGCCCGCGACGGGCTCGATGAGCTGGCCCGCTACACGTGGTGGCTCGTCCGTCAGGGCGACGCCACCGACGCCGATGTGTTCGCGCTCCGGGTGCAGATGATTGAGGCGGCCGACGTGGTGCTCGCCAACGGACACCAGGTGCTCGGTGCCATGGGCCTGTGCGAGGAGCACGACATCGCCGTGATCGACCGGCACCTGCAGCCGGTGCTCCACCGGCCGGCCGGGCGGGTCGCCTCAACCGATCTGTTCGCCGACGCGGTCGCCCGGCTCGGTTTCGACAGCATCTATCCCGTGCCGCCCCGCCGATCGCCCAACTCCGCGCCCCAGACCGCGTACATGTCCTGACCGGCACCCCGCCACGGTTGACGGCGGCCCGGCCGATCAGGTGGCGAGGATGCGGCGAGCATCGGACGCTTCGTCCACAGCGATGACCCGCTGGCCAGGCGTGAGCCCGAAGCCGAGCCGGTGCGCCAGGTCGGGCAGTCGGTCGAGCCAGTTGACCCCCCAGATTGCCGGCGGTGCCGCGACGACAGATGGGTCAATGCTCGCGACGACGACCATGATATCGACATCGGCGAGCCGTCGGTGCGGCCACATAGGACAAGCCGTAGCCGAGGTACGGGCCCCGCGGTTCCCGCATGAACCATCCGCGCATCCGGCTCCAGGCAGTTCAAGATCACTCTCTCACGCCCACTCCGCCACAGGGAGGCTGAGGACCGGTCGAACTTCTCAAACTGCCAGTGGCCGCCGCGATCGACGTAATCAACAACGTCGAGGTGCTACCACCGTGGCGGCAGCACGAGCCAGCGTGACGATCTCAGCGTCGGTGAAGTGTGCCGGTATCGATCTGACCGCTGAACGGGTGTGGTAGTGGCAGGACGTCGCCGGTCGTGGCGACGGCGTGCTCCACGTAATGCGTGTCATCCAAGCGCAGCAGACGCAGGGTGACATTGGTGGAGTCCTGCTCGACGATCAGGTACCACGGGATGCCGGCGGTGGCATAGAACTGCACTTTGACCAGCCGATCCGCCGAGGCACTGCCCGGTGAGACAACCTCACCGACCAAGGTCACGTCGCTAGCATCGATAATCGTCTCATCCTCGACCGTGGTAACCACGAGGTCGGGGATGACGATCCGGCCCACCTGCAGACGTACATTGACGGCCTCGTAAACCCACAGCCCGGCTGGTTCGGCGGCTGCATCGAGAGCGTTGGCCAAGCGCCGCGAGAGGTGCTGGTGGCGGGTGCTCGGTGCGGGGCTCACCAAGAGACTCCCGTCGAGTAGCTCGATGCGGTTGGCGGTCTCGCCGAGAGCGAAGTAGTCCTCCTCGGTCCAGGGACCGGCGTGTTCCAGAACCGCCACGCTCATGGACGACCCCACCTCCCCGCATCGGTAGAACGGCTTGCTGCTGCGAGCGTACATTGGCGGGCCGCTGCCGAGGGTAGCCACAACCGCGGCCGACGTAGGTCGGGCCGTTCCGGTGCCTCCGTGTGGGCCGAGCGCGCGACCCTGGCTTCTTCGCCCCGCTCCTAGGCGGCCCTGTGCCCGACACACCGATATGACGAATCTGTGCGCGAAACTAAAGCAGCCGTGCTAGTCTGTCGCCAGCGACTGAAGGGGGTGGCGAGACGTGGCACCGCAGGCAGGACCGTCTCGGTGGGCGATCACGAAATTCGGCAAGCACGCCGAGACACTGTGGCGGGTCGTACCGGCCGCTATCGGGGCTGCCGTGGAGCGGCAGATGGATACTCACGCGGCCTCGCGGTTGCGCACGTTGCAGGCGTTCGGTGGGGCGTGGCCGGCTCGGTTCGAGGAACTGGTGGATCGCCTCCAGGGTCTGGACGGCGTCGAGGTGGTCCGGCCGGCCGGGGCACCGTTCGAATTGGTCGTGGTCAACGGCCACGTGCTCCTGCCCTTCCGCTACGCTGCTGATCTCGGCACCTCACACAAGGATCGCCGCGCGACCAGGCGGCTGAACAAGAGCGTCCGCGAGTTGCTTGCCCAGTATGGGGCGCCGCCCAATTGGGTGACCGACGAACTGTTCCCGATCTCCAAGGCTGACGGGCCCGGTGCGAAGCTGCTCGGCGACCTGCGACCGGATGGCATGGTCCTGGTGTTCTTCGCGGCCAACGCGAAGGCCGGGCTGCTCTGCCTGGGCTGGGGTGAGGCGACCGTGGCCGCTGGCGGTGACGTGGCCTGGGGTTATACCGAGATGCTCCCGCTCCCGAAGCCTCCGGTGCCTCTAGCCAGTCGTCCGATACCGGTCGATGGCCCCCGCATCGCCGAGGGTGGCCGTGCGCCGCTGCCACGGTTCGACGAGGCCCCGTTGCCCGCGCCGGAACTCGCTGTGCGCACCACCCCGATCGAGATGGGCTCTGGGGAGTCGCCCGCCGAGATGGCCGCACAGGGATGAACCGGGACGAGCAGCTGCACCTCTTCTCTTCCGTCGAAGCGCAGGGCTCCAGGCGATCGGCCTGGTCGCCCCGGATGGTCGCCCAAGCCTTCGACCCGGCACGGCTGACGCAGGCCCGTCACCTTGCCGGGAAGACGAAGAAGGAAGTCGCTGAGGCTATCGGGGTGACGCCAGCCGCGGTGGGCCAGTACGAGGCGGGCACGCGCCCCCGTCCTGAGCTCATCCCGGCGCTGGCCGACTTCCTGGGAGTACCGCTTCACTTCTTCGTCGCCGGCCGCCCACATGCTCGCCTGGACACGTCGGCCGCCCATTTCCGTCACCTGCGGTCGACCCGCGCCTACCAGCGTGCCAAGGCGATCGCGTTCGTGGAGCAGGTGTGGGAGCTCACCCAGGCCTTGGAAAAGCGCGTGCAGCTTCCGGCCGTCGACCTGCCCGGCTTCTCAGGCGGAGAGCTCCACCCGGGAGTCGACCTGCCTCGTGACCCGCTCGACGCGGCACGGGCACTAAGAGTGGTATGGGGCCTCGGCACCGGTCCGGTGCCGCATCTGGTGCGCCTCATGGAGACACACGGAATCGTGGTCGCCTTGGCTCCGCTGGCCGACAATGACGTCGCGACGGTTGACGCGTTCTCGACCTCACGGCTTCCCCGTCCGATTGTCGTCATCACCCGTGATCGCACCGACGACGTCTACCGGCACCGATTCACGGCTGCTCACGAACTCGGTCATCTTGTCCTGCACGGCGACACGTTGCCGGGTGACTCGGTGCAAGAACGCGAGGCCGACGCCTTCGCCGCCGAGTTCCTCACCCCCCGCGACAGTCTTCTGCCCGACCTTCCACGAAGGCTGAACTTCACCGTGCTGGCCAACCTTCAGCATGTGTGGGGCGTCTCTGTGGACAGCCTGCTCTACCGGTGCCGTGAGGTCGGGCTATTCTCCGACTCCACCGCAGCCCGTGGCTGGCAGCGCCTCAACGAACTGCGCAAGCAGGGAGCGTTCCCAGCCCAACCCATCCAAGGCTTCGCTGGCGAACAGCCGGTTCTCTTGCGCAACGCATTCGATCTTGCCAATAAGCATGGGCTATCCCTGGCAGCGTTGGCCGACGAACTCGCCTGGCCCCTGGCCCGGCTGCGGGAACTGCTGGGAATGCACGAGTCCCGCCCGACGCTCAAACTGGTCCAGTAATGCCATCCAGCCAAGGCGAGCTGGAGCCCAGGCCGACCAGGACGGCACCCGAACTATCGAGAGATGCGCCGATAACACGTACGGCAAGCTTCAGTCCCCGGCGAACCACAGATAAAGATGTATTCCTTGCTCTACGGTGTTCTCCAGTTTCGCGAACACGGCGATAATTCTCGGCCGATCCCCCATTCCAGGCGGATTTCGACGGACGAACCCTACATAAGGCGCGACGAACCCGTAATCCGTAAGGTCCGTCGGTTGCTTGGCATAGCCGACATCTTCGAGAAAAGCGAAGGCCCGCTCACACGCGAGCGATGCCTTACGAACGCGCCCGCGGAACTTTTCATCCATCAGCTCACCTCGGAGCCGCGATAGTCGTGCTTGGGCGCCAAGGGTAGCGGGTACCCCGAACTCGCAGCAAAGCCCGCCCGTAAGGCTGACGATTAACTGTTTTTTGGTGCGGATACCGGGGCGACACTCGCACACCATCTCAGCCAGATCATTGCTCTACATAAATACATGTCGCCAGACACCGTCCACGGTGGGCCATGGAGGTGGGAGCGTCTCTACGCGCGAGCAGGGAGCACCGTCCCGGTGTCCGGCCCGAGGATGACCCGGGCGTCGTTCGCCGGGAGGAGGCGCAGGTCCTCCTTGGCGCGCCGTAAATGACTGCGTGACGGCCGACGCGCGATCGGGCCGGTCTGGGTGACCGTGAGGGCACCGCGTCCACAGGACGCCTACCTGGCATCGCGTCCGCGGACGCCTGTCTGAATGGGAGACCCACATGCGCAAGCACCACATGGTGGCCGTGTCAGCGGCGGCGGTGTTGACCCTGGCGGTCCTGGTTGACGCCGTGGTCATCGGAGTGACCGGCCAGAACACGTTCGTGACCGACGACGAGGCCGGGCCGATGGCGGCGGCCATTGCGTTCACGATCTTCCAGGCATTGACCTACGCCAGCCTGTGCTGGGTGCTGGTCGCCGAGGCCGGTCAGTTCGCCGGCGCCAACAAGGCGGCGCGGATCACCCGCCGAACCCTGCTTGCCGGCTTCGCCCTGCTCACCTTCGGTACGTTGGTCCTCAACCCGCTGCTGCGCCTCCTCAGCATCGAGGAGGGTCCGCTGTACGACGTGTCCGGTCTGCTGGCGCTGCTCGCCCTCGTGCTGACCTACGGCTCCGCGCTGGTGCTCGGCCTGGCTCTGCTGCGCACCAACCCGCTCGGGATCGGGGGGCGGGTGCTCGCCCTCATCGGCCCCGCTATCGCGCTCATCGTCGTGGTCGGGATGGTGGCCCCGGCGTGGGCCAGCCCCGTCTGGGCGACCATCACCGCCGTCGTCGGCACGGCCCTGTTGGGCGTGAAGGCGGTGCCGGCCCGCCGACCGGAGCCGGCGGTCACGAGCGCATGAGATCCCTGCGCTCTTATGCTGACGCAATGTCGCGGCGGCAGTTGGTCGTCGTCACCGGCCTCGTCGCGGGGTCGGTGGCGGCGGCCGCGCTGCTGGTCTTCAGCGAGGGCAGCGGCCCAGCCGAGTGGTTGTTCGGGTCGGTGGTGCTCTCGCTGCTGGCCCTCGTTGTCCGGCAGGGCGCCTCAGCCTGGCTCCGGGCCCGGCAGGAGGCGGCGCGGGCCGCCGCGCTGACCAACGTGGACCCCGCCGCGATCGCCCGCCAAGCCGTACGCGAGGAGCGGCGCCGACTCGCCGAGGACATCGGAGTCCACCTTCGGCAAACCCTGGTGACCGTGGCCGAAGCGGCGTCGGCGGCCCGCAGGCTGGTCGATCCCACGCCGGTCGTGCGCGAGATCCATCAGCAGGCGCGGCAGGCGGCGAGCGAGTTGCGCTGGCAGCTGGGGCTGCTGCGCGAGCCCGGCCAGACCCAGCAGTCGCCAGTACCGGCCCCAGTCGCGACACCCCACTGGCGCGCCCGGGACGCCATCCTTGGCCTGTTCGTCGCGGCCGTGGCCGTCATCGAAGCCATCGCGTATCCGCGCGTCGAAGGCTTCGCCGGCTCGGTGCTCTCGGTTGGGCTGACCGGCCTGGCCGGGGCCACCGTGGTCGCTTGGCGAGCCGCCCCCGGCCTGGCCGCCCTCGCCGGCGGCAGCCTCTACCTCGCCGGCTGGGTCTTCGACGCGCCCCTGGTCGCGGGCTTCTGGTGCTTCGCCGCCGTCTGCGGGGTGCTGTGGGTCATCGCGGCTCGGGCCGGTTCGACCACGGTGGACCTCTGCGGTGGCGCGTTCCTCATCCTGTCGGCCGGCATCGCGAGCTGGGTCAGCGATCCCGAGAACGCCGGGCTGCTCATCGGGACCATGCTCCTCGCCGTGTTCGGTGGGCTGATCGTACGGCTGGCCCGCCGCTGGGCCCGCGCCGCCCGAGCCGCCGCCCGCGAGCGAGAACGCGAACTCGCGGCGGCTGCACAGTCCGCTGTGGACGCCGAACGGGGGACCTTCGCGCGCGAGATCCACGATGTGGTGTCCCACGCGGTGGGAGTCATCGCCATGCAGGCGGCCGCGGCCGACGTGTCTTGGCCGGCGAATCCCACCGCCGCCTGGGCCTCGATCGACGTCATTGAGGACACGGCCCGGTCGGCCCTGGCCGAACTGGACCGCCTGCCGACCGAAACGCCCGCCCAGCAACGAACCACGGCCGACATCACGGCGCTCGTCAACCGGGTGCGGGCCGCAGGGACACCGGTCGACCTCACGCTGATCGGCGAGATCCCGCCGGCACTCATCGACACCGTCTACCGCATCGTCCAGGAGTCGCTCACCAACATCATCCGGCACAGCCCCGGCGCCCACGCCCAGGTCACGATCACGCAGAGCGGAGACCAGCTCGACGTCCGGGTCTGCGACACCGGACCCTCCGCCGAGCGCACCGGGGACAGCCGGCCGGACGCTGCAGCGACCTCCGGCCGCGGCTACGGCCTGATCGGACTCGGGGAACGGGTGGAGTTCGCCGGCGGATCGTTCACCGCAGCCGCCATCCCCGGCGTCGGATTCCAGGTCGCGGCCGTCCTGCCATCCCCGACCGTACCTACCGCGACCGCCGGCGCATGCCCGGCCACGCAGGGGGCGGAATGACAATCGCCGTCCTCGTCGTCGACGACAACGAGTTGCTGCGGGCCGGCCTGGTCGCGGTGCTGTCCAGCGACCCCGAACTGGCGGTCGTGGCGCAGGCCGGCGACGGTCCGACGGCCCTGCGCCTGGCCATCGAGCACCGTCCCGACATCGTCCTCATGGACATCGAGATGCCGGGCGGCGACGGGATCACCGCGACGAGGAACATCTGCCAGTCCCTTCCGGCGGCCAAGGTGCTCATCCTCACGATGTTCGACCTGGATGAATACGTCCTGGAGGCCCTGCGAGCGGGCGCCTCCGGTTTTCTGCTCAAGACCAGCGGACCGGCCGAGCTGGTCAATGCCGTCAAGTCCTGCGCCGCCGGTGAGTACACACTCAGCCGCCCGGTCATGGCCCGGCTCATCGACTCGTACGTGACCCGGCCCGCGCCGGCCCCGACCGTCCCGGGCCTCGCCGATCTCACGCAACGCGAGATGGACGTGCTGCGCGCGATGGCCGGCGGCCTGACCAACGCCGAGATCGCCGCCGAGCTCCATCTCGCCGAGACCACGGTGAAGACGCACGTGGCCCACATTCTCGCCAAGCTCGGCGCGCGCGACCGGGTGCAGGCCATCGTCATCGCCCACCGCAGCGGCATCACCGGCCCGTGAACGCAGACGCCACGGATCGCTCGCCTGGTCACGCGAGCCGATTCCGCGGCCGGCGGTGACCGTCCGATGCTCGATGCCGGAGCCGACTGTCCACCGTGGAGTCACGGCGCCGCCGTGGTGGCCGCACGCGTTACCCGGCAGCGTGCGACGCTGCTTCAGCCCGGGCCTACTCGGACGGGGATCCGTTGGTACCGAAACCCATCCGGGGCATGCCGTACTCGTCGAGCATCCGGACGGTGCCGGCCTCGTCCGAGGCGACGTAGAGCTGGGACGCCGCCAGGTGCGACCGGGTCAACTTGCCCGCCAGCTCCGCGTCCCCGGTCTCGATGGCCTTCGCGATCGCGTCGTGCGCCTTCAGCACCGAACGACGCAACGAGATGTGTGGATAGTTGGCTTCGTCGGCGGCCTTGCGCGCCCAGCCCCGTTCCTGGACGCTCCAGATGGCCTCCATCATGCCGGCGAATATGCGCAGGGTCTGGTTGCCCGCCGCGTCGACCAGCGCCTCATGGAAGCTGCCGGCCGCCTCGGTGAACGCCGGCCCGTCCTCGACGCACTCGGCCGCGGCCTCGTTGACCTTGCGGAGCCGGGCGCCGACCTCGGCCCGGTCAGGGCGCAACGCCGCCTGCTCCGCGCACCAGGGCTCGAGCAGGTTGCGCGCGGCGGCCAGGTCCGGCATCGGAATGGCTCGGGAATGCAGCAACAGACCCATGTGGTAGGCGGCCGTGTCGGGCGTCGGACTGCGGACGATGAAGCCGCCGACCTTACCCCGGCGTACGGTCAGCAGACCCTCGGTCTCGAGGATGCGAAACGCCTCGCGCAGGCTCGGCCGGCTGGCCGGGTACTGCTGCAGGAGCACCGCCTCCGGAGGGAGCTCGGCACCGTCGGGGAGCTCTCCGTCGAGGATCCGCAGGCGTAGATGCGCCGCGACCGCCTCGGCCACCCGAGGCGTGCGCAGCGGCAGGGGACGCGGGCGCGACGCCATCTCCCCGGCGCCCTGGGTCTGCGTTTCGCTCGCTGGCGCGTGACTCTCGGACGCCTCGGCCGGTCCACCCGGACGACTGACCCGGCGAGCCCGTGACGTCGAACGCGCGCTGCGCGCGGCCACTTCCTTGGTCACTTAGAGAGTCTCACCGCCGTCGACATAGATGGTCTGGCCAGTGATGAATGATGCCAGATCACTGGCGAGATGAACCGCCAGGGCGCCGAGTTCACGTTCGTCGCCGGTTCGTCGCATCGGTATACGCTCCATCAGCCACGCCTGCCCTTCGGGGCTGTCGTGCAGGGCCTTGGTCATGCTGGTGCGGAATTGGCCGGGCGCGATGGTGTTGACCGTGATGCCGTACGGCGCCCACTCCTTGGCCAGCCCGCGGGTGAGCTGGGTCAGCGCGCCCTTGGCCACCTGGTAGCTCACCACCAGGTTGGGGGTACGCGCGACGGCGCTGGAGGCGATGTTGATGACCCGGCCCCACCGCTTCGCCAGCATCCCGGGCACGAACGACCGGATCAGGTGCAGCGACCCACGGACGTGGGTGTCCAGAATGGAGTCCCATTCCTCGTCGGTCATGCCGACGCTCGCCGGACCCGACCCGGGCTGCCCGACCGTCTGTCCGGGATCCACCGGCAGCGGCACCACCGGCCGCTTGATGTTGATACCGGCGTTGTTGACGAGAATGTCGACCTCGCCGACCTCGGCCAGCACCCGGTCCCGGAGTCGGTCGAGATCGTCGGCCTGGCGGAGATCAGCCGGAAAGCCGAAGGCCCGACCGCCGTCGGCGGTCACCGAGGAGACGAAGTCCGCAAGCTCGTCGGCGCTGCGGGAGACCGCGACCACCGTGGCGCCGGCCTGCGCGAGCGAGGTCGCGATGGCCCGCCCCAGTCCTCGTCCCGCCCCCGAGACGAGGGCGGTTCGACCGCTCAACGTAATCATGATCGTCCTTTCGGTAGACCCAGTGCCCGTTCCGCGATGATGTCCCGTTGGATCTCCGACGTTCCGCCATAGATGGTGGCGCCCAGCGATTCCAGCCGCTCATCGAAAATCGCCGGATCGATGAGCGCCTGCTGCCCGGCCACCTCGAGCGACAGAAGCGCGGCCCGCTGGACGGACTCCGATCCGAGCAGTTTGAGGGTCAGCCACGCCGGGGAGGAGATGCCGGCCCACCGCTGAGCCGCCGTACGCAGGCCGGTCAGGCGCAGCCCCTCCGCGTCGGCCAGGGACCGACCAAGCTTGACGAGCTGCGCCTCGGTGATCTCGCTCGCCCGCAGCGCCGGGTCCAGAGCCCGGTTGGTCTCGAGCCAGGTATTGATCCAGATCATGTCCCGCTCGTGCTCGAGGCTCGCGACTGCCACGCCCCAGCCACCGTTCAGCGGTCCAAGCAACGACTCCCGCGGCACGCGAACGTCGTCGAGGAAGACCTCGCAGAACGACTCGATCGCCGGCCCCGCCGTCCGGATTGGCCGCACGTGCACGCCCGGGCTGGACAGGTCGAGGATGAGGCACGAGATGCCCCGGTGGCGCGGCGCCTGCGGGTCGGTCCGGACGTAGAGCGTGCACCAGCGGGCCTCGTCGGCCTGCGTCGTCCAGACCTTCTGGCCGTTGACGATGAACACGTCGTCGACCAGGGTCGCGGTGGTCCGCAGCGAGGCCAGGTCCGAGCCGGCCCCGGGCTCCGACATGCCCAACGCCCACCACTCGTCCCCCCGGGCCGCGGGTCGCAACAGCCGTTCCCGCTGCTCGGGCGTGCCGAAGGCCCGGATCGCCGGGGCGGCCACCCCGGCGCCCTGAATGTTCAGCAACCGCGGCACCCGCCGCTGCGCACCGAGCAGCTTGACGGCCAGCGCCTGGGGACCGTCCAGGTTGCGGCCGCCCTCGTCGCGCCCCCACTCCGGGATCAGCCAGCCCTCATCGAACGCCGCCGCCTGGTACTCGCGACGCAGCGTGACGTCGCGGCGGTAGCGCTGGTAGTTCTCGTCGTAGTCCTGGGGCAGGAAGTCGTCGAGGAAGGCACCGAACTCGGCCACGACGTCCGCGGTCATCGCGTGGCCTCCCTCACCGTGCGGGCCTCCTTCTTCATGCGAGCGGTGGCCCTCTCGAGGCGGGCGGCGGCGAGGAAGTGGTCGTCGGGCGCGCCGAACAGGCTCGTCATCTGGTGGGCCCGCCGCAGGTAGAGGTGGCCGTCGGCTTCGAAGGTCACCCCCATGGCCCCTAGGACCTGGATGAACCGGCCGGCGACCTGGACGGCGACCTCGGCCGCGGCGGCGTACGCCAGCAGACTGTCGCGAGTGGACAGTTGGGGCGCCCCGTCGGTCGTCGCCCCGCCCGCGCGCCCCGTGTGGTCCACGGCCACCGCGGCGCCGTACGTCAGGCTGCGGGCCCGCTCGACGCCGAGGTAGGCGTCGGCGAGCTGGTGCTTGACCGCTTGGAACGAGCCGATCAGCGCGCCGAACTGCTGGCGCTGCACCGCGTGCGCGACCGCGGCCTCCAGCGCACCGGCGGCGATGCCGACCAGGTCGGCAGCGGCACAGACCCGGGCGCGGGCCAGGACCGGCTCGACGTCCGCAGGCGTCAGTGCTTGGCTGTCCTGGCTCGGCGCGCCGGCCAACCGTACGACCGCCACCGGCCGGGATGGATCGATCAACGCCTCGGTCTGGCGGACCTCGACGCCGTCGGCCGCGGCGTCGAGGGTCACCACCCAGGCCCGGTCGGGCGCGCGCAAAATCGCGGTCAGCGTGGCTGCGCCCACGCCACCGAGCACGGGCACCCGGTCGGCGAAGCATCGACCGTCGGCGACGGTTCCCGAAGCGACGGCGAATCCGGCGGGGGCGGACCGGGCCTCGGGGCGATGGATCCCGGCCGCCACCTGGGTCTGCACGGCGAGCACGGCGGGCAGCAGCGGCGCGGTGAGCAGGCTCCGCCCGGCCTCCTCCAGCACGACCACCAGGTCGATCATCCGGCCGAGCCCGCCCAGGTCCTCGGGCACGGCGATGTCGAGGTAGCCCGCGTCGACGAGCGCGAACCAGGCCGGCGGCGCAACCGGGGTGCCGTCGCCTGCAGGTGCGTCCTTGTCGAGGGCGGCTCGCGCGACGCCGTCATCGAGGGCCGCCCGGGCGGCGCCTGCGCCGGGCAGGGTGCGGAACAGGGCACGAGCCGTACGGGCGAGGTCGCGGGAGTCCTCGTCGGGCGCGAGCAGGGTCCAGTCGAGCATCATGGGCAGACGCTTCCTCGGTCGCCGGAGGCTTTCTCGGCTCGCACTCCCACATGCTATATCATTTAGATGTTGCCGCGGCACCCCCGATGTTCGGTCAAGATCATCGGCATCCCATAGCCGGGACACCTGCTGCGACGCAAACCACAGTGATCGGTGGTGCCGATCGATGCCCTCGGAACCAATGTGGAAGGCTGGTGCCGTGTACACCAGCCTCGAGCGGCTCCGCGAGACAGTGGCTGCACACACCGGCGAGGACATGCGCGCGCTGTTCGAGTACCACAGCGAGCGGGTAGCCGGCCTGGTGGCCAGCCAACCGGACGTGCCGGCCACCGAGACGACCATCGCCGGATTCCTCAACGGCTTTCGTACGGCCGCGACCGCCCTCGCCGACGACCCGCGCCTGGCGGCCGACACGATGCACGCGCAGCTCGGCGGCATCTACCTCTACGCCGTCGAGACGGCCAAACCCCGGGCCGAGGCGGCCCGGTCCGACCAACCGGCCCCGGATCCCCGCCGCTTCTTCGCCCGGCTCACCGAGACGCTGCAGGCCGAACCGATCTACTTCGATCTCACTGACGATCAGCGGCGGGCCGCGCAGGAGACCATACGCCGGTCGTTCGCCGAGACGCCGGACGTGCCGGTCAACGCGGCCAGTCTGGCCGGCTTCGTGCTGGGGCTGCTCTACGCGACCCCGTTCGTCGCCGAGCGCGCCATCCCCACCATCGTCGCGCTCATGGACGCGGCGAGGGCCATGCTGCCGACCGAGCGCTGACCACCGCCACGGTGCGTGACCCGGCACTCACCGGTCGTCGGGTGGGCGTCATGGCGTGGCCGGAGGATCGTCCGCTCCGGCGGAGGTCCGTGGCCGGGTTCGGCGGATCCGGTAGCCCTGCTCGGCCGAGCGTACGGTCGCCAGTTGGCGGGCGATCTCCGCTTGGCGCTGCCACGGGCCGTACCCCTGGCCGGCCGAGACGAGCCGGTCGAGCGCGGCCCGGGTCTCCGCCGAGACGTTGCCCGGCAGCTCATCCCGCCACGGGGTACCGGGCAGTGGCATGAACGTATGGACATGAATACGTGCGTCGAGATCGGCCAGACGCTCGGCGAGGCGGATGGTGGCCTGCTCGTCCTCCGGCGTCTCGCCGGGCATGCCGACGATGACGTCGACGTGCGGAATGAACCCCTCCTGCCGGGCCAGCCGCACCGCCCGCTCGACCTCGGCCACGCCGTGCCCCCGATGACTGCGGGCCAGCACCGAGTCCGACCCGGACTGGCCACCGATGATCAGGTTGTCGTTGGCGACGTACCGCTTGAGCAGCCGCAGCGCCTCGACGCTGACGTGCTCGGGCCGCACCTCCGAGGGAAAGCTGCCGAAGAAGATGCGCCCCTCGGGCGGGAGCTCGGCCCGCACCCCGGCGAGCAGCTCTTCGATGGCGTCGAGGTTCACCGATGTATCGGGCGACCCGTAGGAGAGCGAGGTCGGCGTGATGAACCGGACGTCCCGCTTGCCCCGGGCCCGCATGATCCGCACGTGCTCGCGCACGCTCGCCACGCTCCGGTGCCGGAACCGCGCCTTGAACATGAACGGGGTCTGGCAGAACTGGCAGGCGTAGACGCAGCCCCGCGTGATCTCGATCGGGTTGGTGAGGTTCCGCCGGTGCGGGAAGGCCGGATAGTGGTCCAGGTCCCGGGTCACCGCGGGTCCGGCCTTGACCATGGCCCCGTTCTCGTCGAGGTGGGCCGTGCCCGGCACCGTACGCCAGTCACCGCCCGTGGCCAGTGCCTCGATGAACGCCGCGAAGGTGTGCTCGCCCTCACCGATCGCCACCGCGTCGAAGCCGTTCCGCAGCGTCACCAGCGGCTCCGCCGTGGCGTGCACGCCGCCGGCCAGGTGCAGCACCGCCTCCGGATCGGTTGGCCCGACACCGGCCCGCACCTGAGCCAGCTCCTCGACGGCGGCCAGGAAATCCGGCGAGTAGTACGACCAGGCGACCAGTACCCGGTGCCCGCGGGCCCGCGCGGCCGTGATGTGCTCGATGGTCTCGGTAACCGTACGGCCGAACTCCACGGTCACCGGGACGCTGGGCGGCTCCACTTCCAGCGCCGCCAGGCAGACGTGCTGACCGTACGTGTTCGTACGCCGGTAGCGCAGGACCACCGTCAGCCCACCATCCACCGTGGACGCCCACCTCTCCGCTCGCCGCGTCGACCGCCACCGGACGTCGGTCGTGTCGCGGCCCGGTCGAGGCAGGACGCGGCCCGGTCGGTGGCCCGCGAGAATCATCGCGCTCAGCGGCGACCGCCCATCACCCGGGCTCACGGAACCCGCTCCGCCTCGGGGAAACGACGCGTTGCGGCCCCGGCGGGCCGGGCCAGGTCAGCGGTCAGCCAGCTCAGTAAGCGGTCGGATCAGGGAGCGGCCCGCTCAGCGGTCGCCGTCAGGGGCCACGAGCCGGTAGCCCGTCACCAACTGGGGTTCGATGACGACGACCGTGTCCATGGTCATGTCGGCCCACGGTCGCAGGGCCGCGCTCAGGCGGGCGACCTCGGCCGGGTCGGTCAACGTCCGGGCGAAGCCGGTCACCACCACGCTCCACCCAGTGCGCTGCTGCGGGTCGAGCTGGTCGGCCTGGTAGGCGACCACCGTGGCCTCCTGCGCGGCCTGGCCCAGCTTCGCGGACAGGCGGGTGCGGATGACGACTCGACCGTTGTCGACCAGGTGGTTGACGGGCCGGATCGCGGGCAGCGCGTTCTGGGTGAACACGACGCGGCCGTAGGGGACGCTGGCCAGCAACGCCAACGACTCGTCGCGATCGAGCTCGACCATGGTGCGCGGCCCGTCCTGCCCGCCGGTCGCGCCGTTGTGCTGCACCGTCTCCTCTCCACTCACCTGATCGCCTCGATTCGCTCGATCCTTCTCGTCATCCGGACCTTGTTGTCATCCGGCGCCCCTTCCCATCCGGCCCCGTCGTCAGCCGGCCCCGTCGTCACCCGGCCCATCGTCACCCGGCGCCGTTGTCACCCGCGCGAGGACGGGGGTGACCAGGCCCAGGTTGCCGTCGTAGCGACGGTAGAGGAGGTTACCCCGCCCGGTGTCCGGGTCGGTGAAGAACAGGAACGGCAGCCACCCGTCGGCCAGCCACCGGGCGGCTTGGGACCGGGTCAGTACCGGAGTCTTGCGGGGGTTCACGGTCAACGCGAGCGGCCCGGCCACCATGGGCGGACGCATCGTCGCCTGCCGGGCCAGTGCGAGGCCCACCGGTCCGGCCCGGTAGACCACCGCGTCCTCCCCGGTTTCGACATCGGTGTAGAGGAAGACGTCGTAATCCATGGCGTGGAGGGTCGCCGCGGCCTGGCACGGTCGGGCGACCCGCAACCGGTAGGCCTTCTCCCGGACGATGCGACCGGCCCCGGGCAGACCCAGGCTGCGCCGCTCCGGGTCCGGCCAGGGCCAGGCCTGCCAGGTGGTGCTCAGCCGCGTGATCTGGCGGTCCAGCCGGGACGCCGCCGTGGCGATCGCGGCCGCGACCGTAGGACCCGGGACCTGGACCCGGGCCGGCGCCCCGCACACGCGCAGATTGACCTGGACCAGGCCTGGCCCGCCGCACGCCGCGCCGCTGACGCGGACCCGGGCGTCGGCGACTACCCGGCGGTGGCGGGCCAGGACGTCGCGCACCATCTCCTCGGCGCTGTCGCGCTCCTGCGTGCTGACGCCACCCCGCACCTGGACGGTGAGCCCGGCCTCTCCGCCGCTGGACGCAATTGGCACAAGCGTGACAGCCATGGACAAATTGGCTCCCTGACCGTGGACAGAGGGCCCATAGTCGCGCAGCAGGCCCGTCGATCATTAGGGCCGAAAGTCCCGTCTTTGGGCCGCGCAGGCGTCGGACACCGGACTGTGGCGACACGCCCGTGAAGCCGGCCGAGCCGGCCGGTGAGCGCCGTGTCGGACCGGTCACTGACCGTAAGATGCCGGTGGCCATCGAACAGAAGGGACCATATGAATACTGTGGAGGTACGTCGGGCCACCCGCGCCGACATCGACAGCGTGACGACCACATTGGACCTCGCGTTCCGCGACGATCCGGTCAGCTCCTGGCTGTTCCCCGACCCGGCCGACCGGGCCCGGCTGCACCCCGGCATGATGCGGCTGTTCGCCGAGGCCGGGCTCGAGGCCGGCGAGGTGTACGTCGCCGGGGACGCGTACGGCGTGGCCGTGTGGTTCCCGGTGGACCCGGCGCACCCGGATGACGACGAGGACTTCGTGAACCGTCTCGGCGCCGCCTGCGGCCCGTACGAGGAGCGGCTGCACGAGCTCCTGCGCACCATGCAGGCGCACCACCCCACGGAGGAGGCGCACCTCTACCTCAACTTCATCGGCGTCCGTCCCGATCTGCAGAACCGGGGCATCGGGGCGGCGATGCTGCGGCACCAGTTCCGCCGGCTCGACGCGGAGGGCCGGCCGGCCTACCTGGAGAGCAGCTCACCCCGCAACATCCCGCTCTACCTGCGCGAGGGCTTCGAACGCATCGGTGGCTTCACGCTGCCAGGCGACGGGCCCCAGATGGTTCCCATGTGGCGCAAGCCGCGCTGACCCGAGCCGTACGGGCCGGCTGGTCGATGCCATCAGGCGACCGACCAGCTCGGCCCGTCACGGCTCGAACCCGTCGACTGTGGACCGATCACGACAGAGGCGTGTCCTCAGCCCGCGGACCGGCCCAGTCCCAGTCAGCCTGCTTGGTGTTGGCCGGCAGGATGTACGTGATCAGCCCTCCCGGACACCGACCGTCTCGTAACCACCACCCGGCCAGACCCAGGTCGCGGTCACCGTGTTGCCATCCTCGCTCATGATCGAGGTGCAGT
>JADGGF010000541.1 GCA_019690055.1 Micromonosporaceae bacterium | reverse complement strand
CGGCTCGTGCTCGTTCACGTGCCTGACCGGGCGCGGGCGCTGGCAACGATGGTGGCGGCGCTGCGGCCTGGCGGGTGGCTGTTGGTTGAGGATGCCGACACCGAGCTGCAGCCGTTGGCCTGCCTCGATGAGACTGGCCCGGCCCAGCAGCGCGCCAACCGGCTGCGGCGTGCCGCCCGGGAGCTGATGACCCGCCGCGGCGCCGATCTGCGTTTCGGCCGCACGCTGCCGCGCGCCTTGCGCGAAGCGGGCCTGACCGATGTCGGCGCGACCGGCTTCTTCCCGGTCGGCGGGGTGGCCTGCAACCGGCTGGAAGCCGCGACCGTGCGCATGATCCGGGCTGAGCTGCTCGCCGCGGGGTTGACCAACGACGACGACATCGACGCGCACCTGGCCGCCGTCGACGCCGGAGAGCTCGACCTCACCTACGCGCCGTTGATTTCGGCGTGGGGACGCCGCCCGAGCTGAGTAAGCCCGGGTAGCGCTGGCGTCGTGACGTGGCTGGCCAGCCTTCCCAGCCCGGTGCCACGACCACTCGGACGGCATCGTGTTCCCCTCGGCCTGACCGCCGATGATGCATCCCGTTCAATGTACGCCCCGGTGAGGGCTTGGGGTCCCACGGACGGTGGCCGGGTTGGTATGGTCCGTCGAAGCACCCGCCCTTGACCTCCGGAGCAGACGTGATCATCTTTGGTCTGGCCACCTTCTCGATCTTTGGCCTCATCGGCACCGGACAGTTCCACTGCCCCAACTGCGGCGGCGACCGCCACTACGAACACCGGGTCGCGCGCCGGTTCTTCACGCTGTTCTTCCTGCCGGTGATCCCCCTCAACAAGGTGGGGGAGTTTGTTCGCTGCAAGACCTGCCGTACCCGGTTCGACCCGCGCGTGCTGCAGCGGCCCACGACAGCGCAACTCGCGGCCACCCTGCCAGCCGGGATGCGGGCCATCGCGGCGACGATGATGCGGGCCGGCGGGACATCCGAATGGGCCGTCAGCGCCGCCGTCGACGCGGTGCGCCGGGCGGGGTTGCCGACGTACGACGCTCAGCAACTGTGGGCCGACGGCGGCCAGCCCGTCGAGGCCGCGGCGGCCCAGCTGCAGGCCTTGGCCGCGCAACTGGCGCCTGAGGCCTGCGAGCGTTTCCTCGCCGAAGCCGTACGGATCGGACTCGCCGACGGGCCGCTCTCCCCCGCCGAGCACGACGGCATCCGGTGGATCGCCAGCAACCTCGGCATGACGCCGGCCCACGCCCAAGGAGTCATCGCCACCGTCCAGCAGTCCGTCAGGCCCAGCTAGCCCCGCGAACCTGGCAGCGCCGACGACGGTCGCTACGACGACCTCCTCGGACGCGCACGGCCGGACTGATCAGTGCGGGAGGAAATCCTGGCCGGCGCGAGCTCGTCGAGGTGACCGGCGTCGCGTTCCTGGCGTTCCTCGCCGGCGAGACCAATCGCCGACCAGCAGCAGTGGAACTTCCACCAGCGCACGAAGGCCGGGACGGCGCCCACACGGTTGCTCACCACAGGGCCGTTCCGGTACTCCCGCCATCCCACCATCTTCTGTGAACGGGCTCAGTGGTGGGTGATCTTCGCCGTCGGCGCCGTCGCCGCCGGCTCAATCCTGCGGCCCGTCGGGGGATATCCGACCCGGTCGTTGTCGGGAGGCGAACTCGGCCGAGCCTCCGTCCCAGACCTCGATCAGATCGCCATACCGCGAATGTAGCGACGCTATAGCGCCGGCTGACATTGTCGGCTCATGGCGCTTTCGTTGAAGACAGGTCGAACGATCAGTGTGCTCGCCGCGGGCGTGGTCGGTACCGCGCTCGCCGTCGCCATCGCCGCGTCCGCCGCCCACGCGTCCCCGTGGGAGTTCGCTGGCGCGTACGCTACCGACGCCCAGGAGGCCGGACAGAGCGGTGTTGCGGCCGGCGAGTGGCATGACTTTCAGTGTGTTCTATTCGAGGGACTCCACGACCTGTACGTGCGTACTCGCTGATCACCTGGACGTGCTGGCGAGGTGGCCCGCTGTTCGTCGCTTGATTGGAGAAATGATGGATTCCGATGCCGCCGCGGAGCACCAGCAGATTCGCCCGTTCCGTGTGAACATTCCTGACGCCGATGTCGACGACCTGCGCCGCCGGCTGGCGCAGACCCGCTGGCCCGAGCCGGCGCCGGAGGTCGGCTGGAGCCGCGGCGTGCCACTGGACTACCTCAAAGCGCTGACCGCGTACTGGGCCTCCGAGCTCGACTGGCGCGCCAATGAGGCAGCGCTCAACACGTACCCGCAGTTCTGCACCGACATCGACGGCCAGGTCATCCACTTCCTCCATGTGCGCTCCCCGGAGCCGGACGCGCTGCCGTTGATGCTCATCCATAATTGGCCCAGCTCGCCGGTTGAGTTCCTCAAGGTAATCGGTCCGCTGACCGACCCACGGGCGCACGGTGAGCACGACGCGCGTGCGTTTCACATCGTGGCACCGTCTCTGCCGGGGTACGGATTCTCCAACCCGGTTCGGCAGGCCGGCTGGAGCAACCTGTTTCGGGTGGCCCAGGCGTTCTCGGCACTGATGAGCTGGCTGGGCTACGAGCGGTACGCGGTGCAGGGAACCGACGTCGGCTCCGGCGTGGCCGGCGTGTTGGCGATGCTCGACGCGCAACGGGTGGTCGGCACCCATCTGACCGGGACAGTTGCCGGCATGCCGTTCGGGCCAGCCATCAAGCTTGACGGGCTTTCCGCGGAGGACCGAGCCCGGGCTGAGCGGTTCAACCAGTTCCAGGCCGACGGCCTTGGCTACCTGCATCTTCAGGCAACCCGTCCGCAGACTCTCGGCTACGCGCTGCACGACTCTCCGGTCGGACAGCTCGCGTGGATCGTCGAGAAGTTCCACGAATGGACCGACCCCGCGGTCGACCGGCCCGACAAGGCGGTCGACCGTGACCAACTGCTGACCAACGTCAGCATCTACTGGTTTACCGGCTCCAGCGCGTCCTCGGCCCACGCCACGTACGACGGGATGCAAGCCTGGCGGACCATGAGCGCCGAGCCCGGGAGCGATGAAGAACCGCAGGCCGACGCGCCACCCGGTCCGCCCACCGGAGTCGCGGTGTTCGCCGCCGACACGACCATCCGGAGCATCATGGATCCCACCGGTCGGGTCAGCCACTGGTCCACATTCGACAGAGGCGGGCATTTCCCAGCTATGGAGG
>JADGGF010000540.1 GCA_019690055.1 Micromonosporaceae bacterium | reverse complement strand
GGGCGTCCGGTAACACCGGGCGTCCAGTCGCCGGAGGGCGCCCGGTCACGCGAACGCGGCGAGGAACCGGTTGCGGAACTCGTCCATGGGCCACACCGGGGCCCGCTCGGAGGGCACCAAGCCCTCAGCCCAGCCCCAGTCGTCGATGCGCTCCAGCACCGTCTTGTCGCGGGTCACCACGCTGATCGGCACGTCGCGGTTGGTGGTGGGGCCGGTCACGGCGGGCACCGGTTGGTGGTCCCCCAGGACGACGAGCACCAGGTTGTCGTCACCGTACGTCTCGATGTAGGAGATCACCGCACCGAGCGAGTACTCCAGGGACCGCGCGTAGTCGGCCCGCACGCGCGCCGGATCCCGCTGCAGCACGATCTCCGCCGGCTGCCGCTCCTGCGACGGCGCGGCGTACCCCGAGCCATCGCCGATCCCGTCCCAGTCGACCAACGGGGGAACCGGCGCCCACGGAGCGTGGCTGGAGATGAGCGTGACCACCGCCATCACCGGCGGGCGCGGGGCCGGGCTCCGGTAGCGCTCGAGGAGGGAGAGCACGTACTGGTCCGGGATGCTGTCGAAACTGAACAGCGGACCCCGGTACCCTAGATCGTTAAATGCATGGATCTCGTGGAAGCCGTAGTAGGAACGCTCAGGCTCCGGCCAGGGAAACGTGACCCCAGGCATGAGCGCGACCGTGTGCCAGCCGGCCCGCTGGAACGCGCCGGTCAGGCGGAGACGATCGCTGGCACCGAGGGCCTGGTAGCGCTGATGGTTGTTGACCCAGGTCCCCGAGAGCAGGGTCGCGTAGGCGAGCCAGCTCCCGCCGCCGACGGTGGGCGAGGTGAGGAAGCCGCTGCGGGCGGAGAAGCCGGCCGTCGCGAGCCGATCGGCGCCGGTGGTGAGTACACCGGTGACCGTGGGCGCGATCGCCGGATGTTCGAGCGCGACGCGCCCGTAGCTCTCCACCAGCACGATCACCACGTCCTTGCCGCGCAACGCCGTGAGCAGCGCGTTGCCCGGGGTGTCGCGATAGGGATCGTCCGCGAGCTGCTGCTGATAGGCGGCGGCGTCGCGCAGGCTCACGGTGACCTGCCCTAGCTGGTCCACAAGGTCCCGACCCGCGACGGGAACGCCCGGGACGAGCTGTGCACCCGTCGCGGCGCAGAGCAGCCAGGCCGCGCCCAGCACGCTCAGCGCTCGCCCGCAGCGGCGCCGGTGCCGAGCCGCGATGAGGCCCAGTCTCCGCACGGACCACGCCACGACCGCGACCACGGCCAGCGCCGCCAGCACGGCCGCGACGACGCCGAGCCAGCCCATCGATTTCCGCACCACCGTCACGCCGGAGGACAGGAAACCCCAGTCCAGGACCGGGTCGAACGGCCGGGAGAGCACCATATGGAAGCCCACGTCGACGAGGCGCAGCACGGCCCACAGACCCAGCACCACGCCGACGAACAGCGCGACCATGCGGCGCCACCGCGACGGCACGGCCAGCACCAGCCCCAGGCTCAGCAGGCCTTCGACCGGAATGCGCAGCAGCGCCGCGGGCGTGCCGTGCTCGGGGTCCGGTCCGAGGAGAAGCACGAGCACCACCAGGCCGGCCAGGACGCTGGCCACCCGGCCCAGGACGCGCCGGGCCCGCCCGACGGCGGCCGGTGCGACCGACGGCGCGACCGGCGACGCGGTGGGCGCCGCCGCCGGGTCCGCCGTGGCCGGCGAGTCGGGCCGCGAACCGTCCATCTCACCCGACGTCGGCGCACTCACCGGGGCACCTCGAGACCGGTCCCTGGCCCCTCACCCGAGGCGAAGCGGTCGGAGAGCGCGTACCGCAGCAGTACGACATCGCCGAGCTGACACACGTCGACCAGCTCGGCCCGACGCTCCGCGTTCCACGGGAACCGGCCGTCGCCCACGAACCGCCGCGCCCGCGAGTCACCCACGAAGAACGGCGCCACGACCAGGTGCAGCTCGTCGGCGAGCCCGGCGGTGAGGAACTGGGTGTGCACCGTGCCACCGCCCTCGACCATGAGCCGCCGGACGCCCCGGGTGGCCAGGTCCTTGGTCAACCGCTCGAGATCGACCGGCTCGCCTCCGTCGATGACGGTCGCTACCGACCCGAGCCGGGCTATCGCATCCTCCAGCGCGGCGCTCGAGCAGTAGACCAACTTTTCCACGTCGCCGACGGTGAAGAACGCCGCCGTCGGGTCCAGGCGAGCGGCCCCGGTCACCGTCACCTTGATCGGCGAAGGGGTCCGGCCCCGGGCCACCCGGGCCGCCCGGCGCTCGGGCGCGCGGACCAGCAGGCGCGGATTGTCCCGACGGACGGTCGTGGCGCCGACCAGGATCGCGTCGCACGCCGCCCGCACCGCGTCGACCCGGTCGAAGTCGGCCGGGCTGGACAGCAGCAGCCGCTCCTCGGTCGGCCCGCTCAAATATCCATCGATCGACATGCTGCAGCTGAGCACGGTGTAGGGTCGTTCACTCACATGCCTCACCGTCCAGTCGGGACTTGTACGGTCTGGGCGGCCCGGGTCAACACGGCGGCGCAGGCCTGGACGGTGCTCGCCCACCCCGCCAGCGTGGTGCGCCGTTGGCGGGCCGCGTCGCGCAGGTCGGCCCGGAGCGTGGGGTCCTCGAGCCAGCGGCGCAGCGCCTCGGCCAACGCCGCCGGGTCGTCGGGCGGCACGAGGATGCCCGGGCGACGGCCGTCGGGTGCGTAGCCCAGGGCCTCCGGCACGCCGCCGACCGCTGTCGCCAGCACGGGAATGCCCCGGGCCAGCGCCTCACCCACCACGAGCGCGTACGTCTCGCCCCGCGAGGGCAGCACTAGCAGATCCGTGCGCGCGTAGTGAGGTCGCAGGCCTTCGTGGGGCAGCGCCCCGACCATCCGGATCCGTCCGGCGATCTGGCAGCGCCGCGCCTCATCGAGCACTTCCTCGACGAAGGTGGGCTCGCGGTCGACCGTGCCGACGCACACGCAGGTCCAGCGCCGGTCGGTCAGCCGCGACAGCGCCCGTACCAGGATGTCGTGTCCCTTGTGGACGGCGACAGTGGCGACGCAGAGCATGCGTCCCCCGGACCGCGATCCCGATACCAGCGGCGCCGGATCCGTGCCGGGCGCGGCGATGTGGATCCGGTCGGCCGGCAACCCGTAAAGCTCGATGAGCCGATCCCGGCTCCACCGGCTGACGGTCACCACCGTGCTCGCGACCTGCAGGGCCTCCCC
>JADGGF010000539.1 GCA_019690055.1 Micromonosporaceae bacterium | reverse complement strand
CACCACCGGTTCCCCCGCCGCCACCCGTCGCCCCGCCAGGGGCGCCGCAGGCCGTCGTGGCGGCCGCGGGCGACGAATCGGCGACGCTGACCTGGCGGCCGGCGAGCGAGAACGGCGCGCCCATCCTCCGCTACGTCGTGGAGGGGGACGGCATCGACGAACCGATCGAGGTCGGTGCGTCGCAGTTCGAGGTGGAGATCACCGGGCTGACCAACGGCCAGACGTACGTCTTCACCGTCCACGCCGTGAACTCCGAGGGGGCCGGACCGCGCGCCAGCTCGAACCCGGTCGTCCCGACCCGGGACGTTCCCGACCCGCCGACCGAGGTCGAGGCCGTCGCCAACCCCGACGGCTCGGTGGACCTCACATGGACCGAGGCGAACGGACAGGGCCACGCCATCGCGCAGTACCGGGTGACCTCGCTCAGCGGTAAGGGCGCCACCAGCGCCCTCGGGGCGGTCACCGACACGTCAATGCATATCGATGCCGGCGTGCTCGAGTACGGCACCCAGTACGAATTTACTGTCATCGCTATCAATGACGTCAACGCGGCCAGCGACGAGTCGGACCCGAGCAACACGGTGATCCCCTTCACCGTGCCGGGCGCTCCGCTGGACCTCGTCGCCGCCACCGATCCCGGTCGGCGCGGTGCGATCCGGTTGAGCTGGACGGCACCGGCGGGCAACGGTCGGCCGATCACCGGGTACGAGGTCGAACTACCGGACGGAACGATCCAGGAGGTCACCGGCACCTCCACGACGGTCACCGGTCTGCCCGACGACACCTCGGTCCGGGTCAAGGTGCGCGCCGTCAACGAGGCGGGCGCCGGACCCGATGCGACCGCCTCGGCCCGTACGATGGGCGCGCCGACGATCACGGTCACGGGGCAGCAGCGCGACTACCGATCGATCGGCGTCACCGTGACGCCCAACGCCAAGGGCGGCGACGCGACGTGCCGGTTCGAGGTGGCGGGGGCCGGGGCAACGGAGGCGGCGTGTGGCACGGCGGCCGTCACCCTCACCGTGGGCGGTCTGTGGCCCAACAACACCTACGACTACACGGTGACGATCACCAATGCCGTCGGATCGGCGTCGGCCAACGGGTCGCTGGCCACGAACGACCTGCGCGCGACAGTGGTCTGCAACGACCAGAGCTACTGCGGCTCGGGCATCTACATCTACAACACGCCGAGCCAGGCGAACCCGGCCAACGCCGTCGGCACGTTCCGGGGCGGCAACACGTTCATCCCGCAGTGCCGCATCACCGGCAGCAACGTCAACGCCACGCCGTGGGGCGGGAAGAACACCTCGGCTTGGCTGCGCCTGACCTACAACGGCAAGACCGCGTACTTCCCGCACGCGTGGGCGGTCCTCGACGGGGGTGACAACCTCAGCAACATCCCCAACTGCTGACGCCCGGTCCCGGCTCGCCGAGGTGCCGGCGGGACGCGGCGGTCAGGATCCACGGACGATGACGACCTCCGGGTAGTGCGAAACAACCGCACCACCCGGAGGTCTTTTCTGCGCCCTCGCTCAGGCGACATGGACCGAGCGCGGCGGGCTCGGTGGCGTCGGTCTGGGTCGCCGTGGCGCCGGGCGGCGGAACCGGGCCGTGGGCGTCCGGGGGCGCCCAGCGGCGTGTCGGTGCTCGATTCCCGGCCGTCGCGCCCACACACTCGGGCAGTGCGGTGCGACGCGCCGCCGGACACGGACAGCCCCTGAGGGGGTCCGTGGTACGCGACGAGGGGGGAACAGCGACGATGATGGGACCGTCCCACGCCCTGTCCGGCGCGGCCGTCTGGCTCGGCGGCTCGTGGGCCCTGGACTACTTCGCCGACTACCACCAGTCGCCGTTGGAGCTCGCGGTCGGCACAGCCGTGTGCGCCGGAGCCGCGCTCCTGCCGGACATCGATCTTTCAGGTCGGGTCATCAGCGGTCAGGGCGGGGCCACCGTGGCGCGGGCCTTCGGTCGGGTCAGCCTCTTCGTCGCCGAGGTGGTGGAGAAGGCATCGCTCGCGGTCTACACGGTGACCCGGCTGCGGGACGACCCCGACCGCGACAACGGGCACCGGACGCTCACCCACACGCTCCCGTTCGCCGCCGCCATGGGGGCGCTCACCACGTGGGTCTGCACGGCCGGCGGCCGGTGGGCGGTCATGGGCGTGCTCTTCCTGATGCTCGGTCTGGCCCTGCGCGGCCTGTTCCACACGGTCGCCCAGAAGCTGGGCTGGATTCCGATCACGCTGCTCTCGGCCGCGGCCGCCTACGGCACGTGGCTCTACCTGCCCGCCGACCGGGGCTACCCCTTGCTGGGTGTCGCGGTGGGCGTGGGCTGCGTCGTGCACCTGCTCGGCGACATCATCACGCGCGCTGGCGTGCCCATCCTCTGGCCACTGCCGACCGGCCGCCGTCTGTGGCGCATGATCGGCCTGCCGGACGCCGTCGCGCTCACCGCCGGCGGGCCGGTGGAGACGCGACTGCTCCGCGGCGCATTCGCGGTCATCAGCCTCGCCGCCATCGCCGGTCTCGCCGCGCCCACCGTGGCGGAGTGGCTGAACTCCGTGCGCTGACGCCCGCAGCGCGAGCCAGGTCGTAGTCGAGCCTGGGTAGACACATCGAGGGGTCTACGGCCACGCGAGCCGTAGACCCCTCGACAGCGTCATGGTGACGCCTGGCGTGTCCTCCGGTGGCGTGTCGTCAGAAGGCCACCAACCAGACGATGAGGCCGGCCAGGGCCAGGCCGACGATGACCAGCACCGGGGCCGCCTTGCGCATCATCCCCTTGGCCCCGGTGACGGCGAGCAGGTCGATGGGCTCCGCCTCGACGGGCGGCCGACGCAGGCCCGTACCCGCCGGTGGGGCGGCCGGCTCGCTCGGCGCCACCTCGGCCGGTGCCTGCGACGCGGGAGCCGCGGCCGCCGGTTCCTCGACCACAGCCTCGGCCGTCGGCGTCGGTGCGCTCGTTGACTCGGGGGCCACGGGCGCCGGTTCGGGCGCGGCCACCGAGATCGCCTCCACTACCGGCGGAGCCGCGGGCTCGGCGGCTACCGGCTCAGCAGCCGCAGGCTCGGCGGCTACCGGTTCAGCAGCCGCAGGCTCGGCGGCTACCGGTTCAGCGGCTGGGGGCTCAGCGGCAGCCGGAGCAACCGGCTCGGCCGTGGCCGCGGGCTCCACCGGAGCCGCGGGCTCGGCGGCTACCGGCTCGGCCGTGGCCGCGGGCTCCACCGGAGCCGCGGGCTCGGCC
>JADGGF010000538.1 GCA_019690055.1 Micromonosporaceae bacterium | reverse complement strand
ACCATGAGGTACTGCTGCCAGCGCACCCCGGTGGGCTGGGGAATCGTCGGGGGCGGCTCGAGGGGGAGCTCACCGGTTGGCAGCGGAGGAGCCGCGCGCCGGGGCGGGCGCCGGATGATCTCCGTGCTCACGGTGCCGGCCTTCTGTTCGCCGACCGAGTGCCCGCGTCAGCGTCTGTCTGCTCGCGGCCGGTGCTCGCAAGCTCGCTCCTCGTGCTCACGGGCACCGATGCTAGGGGGTCGGCCGTCGCCGCGCCGTCCCCGCCGACGGGGGCGGGCGGGGCGGCGAGGAAACGGCGTCTCGTGGTAGAGATCTGGCGTGTCCGCACCCACGAGCGGCCTGGCCCGCCTCACCATCCGCGCTCCGCGGCGCAGCCTCGACCTCGCCATCCCCTACCAGGTGCCGTTGGCTGAGCTGTTGCCCGAGGTGTTGCGCCGCGCCGGTGAGGCGGGCGGCGAGGTCGGCGTGGGTGCCGGGCCGTCCGGCGGCTGGGTGTTGCGGCGAGGCGACGGCACCAGCCTGCGCGGAGAGGTGGCCCTCGCCCACCAGGGCGTGCGCGACGGCGACATCCTCTATCTGGTGCCGCGGCACCTCACCTGGCCCGAGCCGCAGTACGACGACGTGGTCGAGGAGATCGCGGAGGCCGCTCGCGCCCACGGCCGCACGTGGGACGCCACCGCGACGCGGGTGATCTCCCTCGTCGCCGCCGGACTGGTGCTGATCACCGGACTGGGCACGCTGCTGGCCGTGGGACCACCGCGCATCATTCCCGCGCTGGCCGCGGCCGCGCTGGCCGGGGCGCTGCTCGCGGTCGGGGCGTTGCTGGCCGGGGCCCGGGGCGCGGGGGGGGGGGGGGGGGCGGCGGCCGGCATGGGTCTGCCGTACGCCGCCGCGGCCGGGGTGCTCTTCGCGCTGGGCGACGCCTCCGGGTTGGCGCTGACCGCCGACGCCCTGCTGGTCGGCTCGTGCGCGCTGCTGCTCGCCGCCGCCCTCGGGGCCGTGGGCGTCGGGCACGGCCTGCGCGTCTTCGTCGGTGGGGCCACCCTCGGCCTGGCCGGGCTCGTGGGCGCGCTGCTGGGCCTGCCGCTGTCCGGTCCCAGCGCCGCCGCGATCCTCGTGGTGGTCCTCGTGGCCGCGATCGGGCTGGCCCCCCTGCTCGCCGTCCGGTTGGGCCGGCTGCCGCTGCCGGTGGTGACCGCCTCGCCGCAGATCCTGGCCGCCGAGCGTCGCCCGGCCCGGCCGGAGGTGCTCGCCGCCGTGGTGCGGGCGGACGAGATTCTCGTGGGCTCCCTCACCGGCATCGCGGTCGCGTCCGGGGTCTGTGTCGCGATGCTGACCACGGCGGGCGGGATCGCCGCTCCGCTGTTGGGCGGGCTCGTCGCCGTGGCGCTGCTGCTGCGCGCCCGGCTGTTCCCCGCGGTCGCGGCCCGGCTCCCCCTGCTGGTCGGTGGGCTGGTCGGCCTGGCCCTGACCGCCGCCGCGGTGGCCGCCGCCTCAGCCTCGGCCACCCGTCTGCTCGGCGTCGCGCTCGCCTTCGCCGCGGTCGTCGCGCTGATCTCCACCGCGGCCACCGCCAGCCGGCGGCGGACCGGCCCGTCGCCCTACCTGGGGCGGCTCGCCGACATCCTGGACGTGACCACCGTGGTCGCGCTCGCTCCGGTCGCCTGCGCCGTCCTGGACCTGTTCACCTGGGTCCGCGAGCTGGCCGGCTGAGGCCCCCGGCAGAAATTATCCTTGGGCGGCGTGCCGCTGGCGGGAGGCGGCAATCTCGGCCTCGGCGGCGGCGCGACCAACCCAGGTCGCCCCCTCGACGCTCTTGCCCGGCTCCAGCTCCTTGTAGACGACGAAGAAGTGCTGGATCTCGGCGAGGTCGAACGGCGACAGGTCGTCGATGTCGCGCAGGTGGTCCTGCCGCGGGTCCCCCGCCGGAACGCACAGCACCTTGTCGTCGCCGCCCTTCTCGTCACGCATCCGGAACATGCCGATGGCTCGGCACCGGATGAGGCACCCGGGGAAGGTGGGCTCCTGGACGAGGACGAGCGCGTCGAGCGGGTCCCCGTCGTCGCCCAGGGTGCCCTCGATGAAGCCGTAGTCGGCCGGGTACTGCGTGGCGGTGAACAGGGTCCGGTCCAGCCGGATGCGTCCCGTGGTGTGGTCGACCTCGTACTTGTTGCGCTGGCCCTTCGGGATCTCGACCGTGACGTCGAACTCCACGCTCTCGACCGTGCCGGGCTCGTCCCGCTCCGGTGACACCATGTGCTCCAGCTCCTTGGCTTGCTTCGGCTGCGTGGCGTGCCTGCCGCGCCCAGCCGCCGTTGTGCTCCTGGCCGCTGCTGCTCCTTGGGCCGTCTCGGCATCGGCCACCCGCTAGTCTCGCCTACGCTGCCGGTGTGACGGCGACAACCGCCGCAGCGCGAGGAGGGGTCGGTGGCACAACCGGGGACCGAGGACGACCACAGCGGCGGTTCAGCGCCGGCCGATGACGTCGTGCGGCCGGGCACCGGCGTCGTACGCCCAGGTACGGGCGTCGTTCGGCCGGGCACCGGCGTGGTGCGGCCGAATACGGATGTCGTTCGGCCGAGTGGCACGTCCCCTGACGGTTCGGCGAAGGCCGTCGCGGCCGTGCCGGAGACGCCCGAGAAACCCCCGGAGCCGATCCACGTCGTGCTGCCGGTGATTCCCGTCAAACCGGCCAAACAGGGCTTTCTCGACCGGCTCGTGGCGGGTAAGTCCGAGGCTGAGCGCGCGGCTGAGGAGGCCAAGCGCCAGGAGGAGGCGCGCCGTAAGGCCGAGGAAGAGCAGCGCAAGGCGGAGGAGAAGGCCCGGCGGAAGGCCGAAGAGGAGCAACGCAAGGCCGAAGAGGAGCGGCGTAAGGCCGAGGAGAAGGCCCAGCGGGCGGCGGAGGAGGCCCGCCGCAAGGCCGAGGAGGAGCGGCGTAAGGCCGAGGAGCGGGCCGAGAAGGCGCGGCGCGAGCGCGAGGAGGCCGAGGAGAAGGCCCGCGCGAAGGCCGAGGAGAAGGCGCGCAAAGAGGCCGAGCGGGCTCGGCGGGAGCAGGAGGAGGCCGCCGAGCGGGCCCGCCGGGCGGAGGAGCGCGCCCTGCGGCGGTCCCGCGACGACGAAGACGACGACGAGGACGAGGCGTACGACGAGGACTGGGACTACGACGACCGGGCGTACGGCGACGACCGGGCGTACGGCGACGACCGGGCGTACGGGGAGCGGCCGCGCGACTTCGCCGGACCCACCAC
>JADGGF010000537.1 GCA_019690055.1 Micromonosporaceae bacterium | reverse complement strand
CACGCCGTCGCGAGGGCCGTCGTCGACGACACGGCCCCGGCCGTGATCGCGTCGCGCTCGCTCGGCGCAGGCGGACCCGTCACCGCCGCGGCGATCGCGCCCGACGGATCATTCGTGGTTACCAGCCGCGACCGTGGCCAGGTGTGGCACACGTACGATCCGGCCGGCCACCGCACGATTCGAGACCCGCTTGACCTGGACGAGCCCGTAACGGGCGCGGCGGCGAGCCTGGCGCGGCAAGGCGCGAACCTGATCATCAGCACGCCGGCCGGGGTGTACGGCATGCTCACCTCACCCGCGCTCACCCGTGACGGCGCTCGCCTGACCGACCCAGCCGACCTCGTCGCCGTGACCGTCCAGGGCAGCGTCGCCGCCACCACGACGGGAGACGCCGCGACGCTGTGGCGGCCGGACCTGTTCAACGCGTACGTCCTGGGCGTCCTGCCGTACGACCGGACCGTCACGTCCGTTGCCTTCGCCCCCAGCCCTGACCCGATCCTCGCCGCCGGTCATGACGATGGCAGCGTCACCATCGACGCCATCGACCTGACCAGCGAATCCACCAGCCGGCAGACCCTGACCGCCTCCACTCACGATGCGATCACATCAGTCGCGGTCAGCGCCGACGGATCGACCGTACTCGCAACCCATGCGAACGGAACGGCGACCGTGTGGCAGGCGACCGACTCCACGCCGCGATCCACCACCACGGTCACCGCGCCGGCGGGGGCCGACGGACCGGGCACACACCAAACCTGGCTGAGCTACCAGGGCGACGTCGCATTCATCGCCGGCGTCAACAGCGCCCCGATGCTGTGGACAATCGCGGACGGTCAACTCCAGCCTCTGCTCAACCTCGACGTCCACACCGATGCGGCCGTGCCGGCGATGATCAGCTACGACGGTCGCACCCTCGTCACCATCGGGCGCGACAACACACTCACCCTGTGGGACCTGTCGTCCATCATGGACACGATCGAGGACCCGCTGCCGCGGGCCTGCCCACTCGCACAGATCACCGACCAGGTCTGGCGACAGATCGTGCCCGACACCGCCTACGCCAACCCCTGCCCCCGAACCGGACCACCGACGCTGAACGTCAACACCGGCGTAACGACTCGCGAGCCGAACGTGTCGGGGAGCGCGCGATGACCAGCGCCGAAACGACGCTGGGCATCGACTTGTGGCACACCCGCCTGGCCGCCGCGCTGCACACCCCGGACGGTCGCATCACCCCACTGGCCATCGACGGTGCTGTGGTCATCCCAACCGGCGTCGCCGTGGCCGACGACGGAACCCTCCACACAGCCATGGCCGGCGCCCTGCTGGGCCGACATTACCCGCACTCGTACATCCGCATCCCTGGCCAGCGGCTGTACGACGAGCACATCACGGTCGGCGAACTCCAGGTCAACCCCGTGGACGTCATCGCTGCTGTACTGTCCACAGTGGCCCATGCTGCTGGTCAGTCGCCCGCGCCGACGCGGCTGGTGATCGCGACACCCGCCGGCTGGACCACCCGCCAGCACGCCCGCCTCCGGGCAGCCGCCGCGCAGGCCGGCCTCGGCCAACCCGCACTCATTAGCGGGGCCGAGGCGATCATCCGGCACCACGCCGACAGCCTGCGACTCACCGCCGGCCAGGTCGTCGCCGTGCTCCGACTCGACAACACGGTGGGCGAAGTAGCGCTCTTGCGATACGAGCCGGATGGATGCCGCCGAGTCGCCGCCGTCGACTGCGGCGAGCTGGGCGAGGTACCCGGAGCCACCGTCGTCGGCCAGGCCGCCACCGCACTCGCCGACGCCCTGGACGCGTGCGGCCTCACCGGTGCTCAGCTGGCAGCCGTGCTCTGCGACGCCCCGCCCAGCGTGGTTCCCTCGCTCGCCGCCGCGCTGACCGCCACCGTCGGCACTGCGCCAGCACCAGTCCCGGTGGGCGAGCTCGCCGCCGCGCTCGGCGCTGCCCGCCGTACGGGCTTCGCCAAGCCGGCACCGGTAAGACGATCTGGCTGGGGGCTAGTCCGAGCTGGCGTCAGCGGTACGGCTTCGTTCGCCGTCGCCGGCGTGCTGACCGTGCAGCAGATGACCTCCGGCGTCATCTACGAAGGCAATGAACCCGGTCAGACCGTCCTGGTCCTCGAGTGGTACGGCTGGGGACTCGCACCGATCTTCGCTATGCTCGGCGTCGTCGCGTTCGCCTGCCTCGCCACCGACCTGCGCGCCATCCTCGGCCGAGCCGCGCCCACCGGGCCGGCGCCAAGACTCGGAGCTGGGCTCTTTACCGCCGCCGTGACCGGAGTAATCGTCGCGACCGTGCTCGCCCTGCTGGGCGCCGCCACTTACGGCGTCGCCGCCGCGCCACTGCTGCGCTGGGCGCTGGTGTCCACGACGCCTCTCGCCGTCATCCTTGTCACGCTGGGCGTCGCCGTCACCCGCTCGACGCCGCCGGCCGGCCGAGCCTGGCCCGACCTGCTGCAGCCGCCAACGACCGCGGTCCTCGTCGGCGGAACGTCCACAGTGGTGCTCGTTGCCACATACCGCGCTGTGCCGCGCATCGACTCCGACCTGTGGTGGACCACCGAACACCTCGCCGCCTTCGGCCTCGGCTGGGCCATCGCCCTCCTGCTCACCGCTGATCTCTGGCGCCGACTCCTCCTCGGCGCCGCCCTTTCGACAGCCACGACCTACGCCATCGACATCACAACCGCCACCGCCATCGCTACCGGCCTGATCATCGCAGTCACGGTATGGGCCGCCCTCCGACTCGCCCGCGCCATGTCGTCCACCCTCGGCCGCCACACCGACCCTGCGACCGCGACGGCGCCAACCTCCCCAGTTGCGTCCTAATGGCTAGAGATCCGGGAATGCGGCGTCCGCTGCGAAGGCGGAGGAAGCGCGAAGGCCGCGACGTCGGCACCGAAGCCCACGACGAGCGTGCCGTCGGCAGCGACCGCAAGTGCCTGGGCTGGCTCGGGAAGTGCTGCTGTCACCGGGTCGTCCGTGAATTCGGCGTGGTCGAGGAACCAAACTCGGAGCGTGGCGTGGCTCGCGGACAACGTGAGAACGGGTCCGCACCCATCGATCGAGGTGGTCATCAGCGGCGCATGACATCCTGCGAGAACGTGGATGGTTCGGCCGGTGGTCAGGTTCCAGACTCGCGCCGTCCGATCGTGGCTGCCGGTGACCGCGACCGGGGTCCCGTCCGGCAGCCGCATCGTGGCCACCGCCACCACCGAGCCGGCATGACCGGTCAGGGTGTGCCG
>JADGGF010000536.1 GCA_019690055.1 Micromonosporaceae bacterium | reverse complement strand
CCGAAGCCCGGACGCAAGGGCGCTTTTCCGCTGCGGGCAGTGAGTCGGATCTTCGCCCCCGGGTCGGGCCCGCCCCGCCAGCCCACGCCCGCCGGTCGCAGTCCGGTCGTCGACTGGGGCTACTACATCGCCGGCGTGCGGCAACCGGCGGCGCCACCCGCATCGAGCGAGGAGCCACGGCCGGAGCGGGCCGACGGCGCCCCGGGCTGGGACTACGCAGCGGCGCTGGCCGACGCGCGAACCCGTGACGATGCCTTCGTCTGGTTGGGCCTGCACGAGCCGACGCTGGCTGACCTGACCGACATCGCGGCGACCTTCGATCTTGACGAGTTCGCCGTCGAGGATGCCGTCAAGGGCGGGCAGCGGGCCAAGCTCGAGCAGTACGGGGCGATGACCTTCCTTGTCGTCCGTACGGCCAGCTACATCGACCACGCCGAGCCCACCGAGCCGGCCGCCCGGCGCCAAGGCTGGCGTCGTGAGCACCCTCAGCCGGCGCCGAGCGGGCCGCGGACCGAGACGGAAACGGTACGGACCGGCGACCTGATGATGTTCGTCGGCGAGCACTTCATCATCACGGTGCGCCACGGTGACGTCGGTGCGCTCGGGCCCGTCCGGGCCGACCTGGAGCGCCGGCCCGAGCTGCTGCGGCTCGGCCCGTGGGCGGTGGTGTACGCCATCGTGGACCGGGTCGTGGACACGTACATCCACATCTCCGGCCGGCTCGAGGAGGACATCGACGACGTCGAGTCCCAGGTGTTCGCCCGCCACGTGCACGGCCGCATCGCCCGCATCTACCAGATCAAGCGCGAGGTGCTGGCGTTCAAACGCGCCGTGGTTCCGGCCCAGCGGCCGTTGGCCCTGCTCGCCGAGGGCCGCGTGGGGGCCATGCCGAGGGAGATCACCCGCCACTTCCGGGACGTGCACGACCACCTGGTCCGGACGGTTGAGCAGGTCGTCTCCTACGACGAGATGCTGAACTCGATCCTGCAGGCGCGGCTCGCCCAGGTCACGGTCGACCAGAACAACGACATGCGCAAGATCGCCTCGTGGGCCGCCATCGCTGCTGTGCAGACCACGATCGCCGGCATCTACGGCATGAACTTCGACTACATGCCCGAGATCCACTGGAGGTTCGGGTACGGCTTCGTCCTGGTGGTGATGTTCGGGGCGGCCATCGCCATGTACCGGCTGTTCCGCCGGTCCGGCTGGCTCTAGCCCGAACGCGTCGCAGCCCGTACGGATGGTGACCGTACGGGCTGCGGGCGGACGGTTCGGCGTCAGCGCTCGCTCGGGAAGTCGAGCGCGGGGTCACCCATTCGCTCGCGACCGGACGGGTTGCTGCCCATCGCCGACGGCGTGCCCATCGGGCCGGGTCCCGTCTTGCTCGGGGACTCCCGCAGAGGCACCGTGGACCCCTCGCCTTCGCGGCCGCCCTTCTCCGGCATGCCGGCGGAGCGCTCGTGCAACGAGTCGGCGATCCGGCCGGCGCGGGCCGAGAGCGAGTCGGCCATCGAGGCGGCGCTGGAGGCCACCTTCTGCTTCGCCGACCGTTCGCCCGGCTTCTCGGCGTAGCGGCTCTCGTCGAATCCGCCCATCTGCTCGTACTCGGCCCACTCCGCCTGCTGGCGGCGGCGACGGGCCACGGCGGCGCTCGCCACGCCGACCGCGGCGCCGGTCAACAGCAGCCTGCGGATCGTGCGCATCCGGCTGTGCTTGTGGGCTTCCTTCTTGTGCCGCCGCATGGCGCGGGCACTCATCATCATGCTCTCGCGGGCCTGCCGACGCTGGGACGACATGGTCTGCCGGGTGGATTCCATGCCCCGCCCGGCGAGGTGCCGTGCCCGGTCGTAGGTCGGGGAGAGCCGCTCCGCTGCCCCGTGGGCGAAATGTCCGGCCGCCCGCCGCAGAGCGTGCATGCTCTCGTTGAGCTCGCTCATCATCTGTTTCCTGTGGTAGTGCTGCGCTGGTTTGCGACCAAACACCAGGTTTCACCTCCGTCGAGCGTCCCGTCCCGAGCGGGGACGGCATCGCTGGCTCCGCTCCGCGGGCGTCGCCACCAGTCCGCGCAGCTTGCCGGAGCGGAATCTGCCAGTAATTCGGGACCTATCTGCCCATCCTGGACCGAGTGCGGTCCGAATACGGGCGGAACGAGCAAATGGCAAGATGAAGCGCCGTAAGGCGGAGCACTCCTGAGGCCAGCTCCGCACTGATGGACAGGAGTGATCGTGGGATCGATCTTCGCGACCCTGCACACGACGGCCGGCCCGATTCGCCTCGAGCTGTTCCCCAACCACTCGCCCAAGACCGTGGCGAACTTCGTGGAGCTCGCCGAGGGCACCAAACCGTACATCGACCCACGGACGGGTCAGCCCGGTTCGGGTCCGTACTACAACGGCGTCACCTTCCACCGGGTGATCGCCAACTTCATGATCCAGGGCGGCGACCCGACGGGGCGGGGCACCGGCGGACCTGGGTTCACGATCCCCGACGAGTTCCACCCGGAGTTGACGTTCAACCGGCCGTACCTGCTCGCCATGGCCAACACCGGTCGGCCCAACAGCGGTGGTGCCCAGTTCTTCATCACGGTCAGCAACACCACGCACCTGAACTTCAAGCACACGATCTTCGGCGAGGTCGCCGACGAGGCGTCCAAGCGGGTGGTCGACGCGATCGCCACGACGCCCACGGGGCCGGGCGACCGGCCGCTGCAGGACGTCGTGATCGAACGGGTCGAGATCGAGCGAACCTGATCACGGTCGCCCGCGCTGCTGTGTCAGGGCTGCGTCAGGAAGGACGCCTTGTTGACGCCAAATGCCTAGGAGGGCGTCCGTCCAGGCAACAGACGTCGGGAAGGCGTCCTTCCTAGGCAAGAACCGTCAGGAGGGCGTCCTTCCTGACATCCGGATCTTCCCGACATCCGGATAGTGTTGGCGCCATGTCCCAGGCGCCACCCCCCGCCACTCCCGAGGAGAGCCCGTCCCCTGTGGTCCCGGTCTGCTACCGGCACCCCGGCCGCGAGACGTACCTGCGGTGTGTGCGTTGTGAGCGGCCGATCTGCACCGACTGCCTGCATGAGGCGCCGGTCGGGTACCAGTGCCCCGAGTGCGTGGCCGAGGGGCGCCGCAGCGTCCGTCCGGGCCGGACGGTCTTCGGCGGATCGACGGCCGGCGTGCACGGGTACGTCACCAAGGCGTTGATCTTCATCAACGTGGCGGTGATGATCGCCTCTGTCGCCTCGGCCGGCGGCCGCGGCCTGGCCGGCGGGGGCATGGGG
>JADGGF010000535.1 GCA_019690055.1 Micromonosporaceae bacterium | reverse complement strand
ACCCGCCACTGCGCCCACCCGGATCCACGCCGCCATTCTGGCGGCTGCCGTTCAGGTGGGACGGACCAGGGCGAGCCACTCGCCGGAGCGGATGTCCCGACCGGCCGGCACCAGAACCTCGTCCAGCACCCCCGGGGTCCGAACGGTCAGATCCCAGACAGTGCCGGTCGCCAGACGCACCCGGGCCAACACCGCGCCCTCGTCATACGGCTGCCGGGGCCCAACCAGCCACCGCACCAGGCGGGCCGTGTACCCGGGGATGGTGTACGCGAGCGGCACGAGGCGCTGGTCCGATCCGCGCGCGGGCACGCAGCGGGACCCGCTGCGCGCCAGCCAGGCGGCGGCGCCCCGGACCACCGCCAGCTCTGGTTCATCAACCGTGGCCACGGCGATGCCCAGCCCCTGCTCGATCCTCGTTCCCAGGCCGGGCACCCGGGCCCGCCCGCCGACGACCACCACCCAGCTCACCTGAATGGGGTTGATGCCCAGCCGGGTGAGCAGGTCCCGGCAGCCGGTGATCGCCCGGTCGATCGCGCCGGGCGAGGCGGCGCGGAGATCGTCCGCCGAGCCCGGCGGTACGCCTCTGCCCGCCGGTCCGTTGATGCGCGGCCTGCCCATGCCCGGCTGAGTGTTCATGGGCGGCACGACCGTACCTGCCTGTACGTCCATACCTGCCGGTACGTCCACACCCGGGCGTACGTCCACCCCCGGATACATTTCTATATCTGTCGATATTCGTACGTCCGGAGGTACGTCCATCGGGGACTCGTGCCCGAGGATCTCGGGGTTCTCGCCGACCCGGACGAGCGTCGCGCCGACGGTGGCGCCGGCGTCGTAGACGAGGACCAGGTCACCCGTCCGCAGCGGCAGGCCCGGGGCCCAGACCGCGGCGGCCGGGTCGCGGATCAACTCGACCCCGGTGAAACCGGCCACCTCCGCGGCCTCGACCAGCCGGTCGCGCAGCGCGGGCGTGGCCGTGGGCGGGACCGTGACGACGGCACGGTCCGGCGGCGCCAGCGGCCCGCCGAGCGACGCGAGCAGGTGCCCGGCCGCGCTCCGCATGACGGCGAGGAACTCGGCGACCGCCTCGACCGGGCGCAGCGGCCGGGACCCGAGGACCACGGGATCATCGTCGACCAGCACCCGCCGCAGGCCGGCCCGGTATCCAACGGGGTCAATTTGTCCACGCTGGACGGCAGCGGTGCCCGCGACCATCCGCTGGCCGTACCCGTGGATGGCGCACGGCCAGCGGGCCTCGCCACTGGCCGGGTCGGGCACCAGCCACGAGCCACGCTCGGTGACCACCATGGCCGCCGCGGTCGTCGTACCGAAATCGATGGTCACCGTTGGCCGATCAACGACCAGCCGGGAACGATCGACGGCAAGCGGGGGACGGTCAACGGCGAGCAGCGGACGATCGACGGCGAACGCGGGCGGTGACCCGCCCGGTCCGCCCGCGGCCGTACTCCCGTCTGGCCCGACCGCGCCCAGAGAGACCCAGCCCGAAGAGACCCAGCCCGGAGGGGCCCAGCCTGGATGAGGGCCCGACGCTGCACCCTGCCCGAGCATCACAGCTCCCACACCTCGACCCGACTCTCCTGGGCGGATTCCCGGTTGGCCAGCAGAAACTGGCCGTCCGCGCTGAACGCCACCCGCACCCGCGTGCTCGGCGGGCGCTCGCACCGGAAGACCTCCTGCTCCGACCCGGTCACCCGCAGCGACACGCCCGTCGGCCCCGCCTCGGTCACGACCGGGACCGCCCGGAGCCGACCGTCCGGGCTGAGCGCGGCATCGCCGAAGCAGTCGTTGACGCTGCGATGGGCGAATCCGGCGAGCCGACGGCGCCAGTCGTCGGTGAACTTCTCCACCCGCTCGCCGGTCGTCAGGTCCCACACGGTGGCGACCGACCGGCGGTAGCGGCCGGCAGACCCGGCCTCCTCTCCCTGCGTCGACAGCCGCCACTCGCGCTCGTTCACCAGCACCGCGGTCGGCTGGCTGGAGTCCCGGAACGCGGTCGTCTGCACGCCGGTCTGCAGGTCCCAGACCCAGAACGCCCCGGTCTCGTCCCAGGCCACGAGCGCCAGCCGGCCCGCCGGATGCACGAAGACGCGGCCGCACCGGCGCCCGGGCCGGGCGGGCGACGAGACGCGACCGGGCGGATCGTCGAACTGCGGTCGGAACTCGCGCAGCATCGCGCCGTCCGGCACGGACCACAGGCGCACCAGGTCGGCCGTGGCGGCACACTCGACCAGCACCCGACGGTCCGGGGCGAACAGCCACTCGCCGGACCCGGACAGCTCGTGCCGCAGGTCCGGCGGGTCGCCGGCCAGCAGGCTCGCCGGCCGCTTCGCCGTGGCCACGAGGGTCGGCCCCACGACCTCACCCACCCGGCCGGACCGGGCCAGCAGGGTGCCGTCGTCGGGCGCGGTCAGCTCGTACACGCGCTCATCGGCCGTACGCACCTGCGCCAGGACGTCCCCGCGTTGGTACGACTCGCCCGGGCTCACCAGCCAGCGCTCGAGCCGGGCCCGGCCCGCCGGCACGTCCCAGGCGAACGGCTGCACCCTCCACCGTGGATGGTCGGCCGGAATCCGCCGGGACGAGGCGGCGGCGACGAATTGGACCGCGCCCCGCAGCGCGGCGAGGTCGGGGTCGTCGAATCGGATCACGGGTCGCCCGAGTTCCTCCTGCAGGATCTGCGCGGCCACGGCGAGCCGGGCGTGCCCGCCGGCGAGGACGACCGACTGCACATCGGCCAACGTCGCGAGGCCGGACAGGGCGTCGGCCGGACGGGCCAGGACGGGACCGGCCCGCCCGGCCGCCAACCGGGCGACCAGACTCCGGGAGCTCGCCCCGAGCCAGCGCAGGCCCGGCTCGGCCAGCCGGTCCAGCCACGGCCGGCCCAGGGTGTAGGTCGGAGCCCCGGCCGCCAGCTGGCCGCTCACCTCGGCGCCGGGCTCGCGCTGGCTCAGCGCGTGCTTCATCTGCCGGACGAACTCCAGAGCCTGGTGGCGCGCCCACCGGCCGTCCTCCCCCGGCGCCGCGAGGAGTGACTCCAACCAGCCCCCGGTCTGCGCTCGCAGGTCATCGAGCAGCCGCAGGTCCAGCTCCTGCCCGGCGCTGATGCTCTCGTGGGCCAGGGGCAGCACCTCGTCCCGGTCGATCCGGATCAGTACGGTCGACCAGGTCTGGCCAAGGTCGCAGACGAGCACGAGCGATCCGTCGGGCAGCGCCGGCTGGGTGGACGAGGCCGACGGGGTGGGCAGGGCCAGCTG
>JADGGF010000534.1 GCA_019690055.1 Micromonosporaceae bacterium | reverse complement strand
CGGCAGGTTTCGCTGGCGCAGAAGCACCCGCAGATTGTCAACGTGGTGATCAAGGAACTGCGCGGCCGTATAGCCCAACTCGATGGGCAGACCCGACGCATGGGCCTCGGCAACCAACTCGAGTGACCGGCTCACCTCCGCGGCCTCGGGGCCCGACTCCGCGACGAGTTGCGCGACGAGGTGCGCGTTGCCGGTGTCCCGCAGGACCCGCAGGGCGTGGAACCAGCGGGGGAGTTCCACGATCGGTCCGATATCGATGAACGGACTCGGGCTTTCCGTGAGCATGCCGTAGTAGGCGGCCCGGAGATGAACGTTCTTCAGCGCGGTCAGGTACAGCACGCCGGTGTAGGTGAGGAACGCCTGGTGGCGGAAGCCCTGCGTCACGTCGACGGTGAGGTCAACGTCGTCCGGGACGCTCGCGGCGAGCGTGGCCAGGAACTCGTGGACGGCTTGGGTGCTTCCTTTCTCGCTGACGCGGACGACATCGATGGGGCAGGGCTGGCCATCGAGCGCACGCCTGAGATGAGGCAGCGACTTCTCTTCGGCCTGTTTGGTGCAGAACACGAGCATGCGATCAGGCCGTTCCGCCTCGGGCAGGAGCGCGTAGAGGGCGGCCGGTGCGACGTTGGACGCATGCTCCCGCCCATGCAGCGTGTACACCGCGTCAGACGGGTTGGTGCCGAGGCTGGTCAGCATGACGTGCTCGCGAGTGGGTGTCGCCATCAGGGACACCCCGCACGACCGCACTGACCTACGAAGCCTGATCGCGAAATGAGCACCTGGTGACCTCCGGGGCGAGTACCGGGCAAGGGTGCTGGTCTGGCTCCGGCCGCGAGCAGGCCAGCCGACGAAGATACACAGTGGACGTGATCCAAAGCAAGCGACATGTTGTTCCTGGAATTCGGAGGGGTCATCCGCTATTCTGTCGCGTTCTCCATAAGCCATCGCCAAGGGTCATAGTGATCTTGGCGCATCACGGTTACTGGAGGTTGTGGGAGAACCGTGGAGAAGTGTAGGCTCCCTCGCATGAAGCCGTCAATCGAGGCGCTGGAAGCTCGAATTGACGAGTTGCGAGCCGCAGTGCGGAAGGCGGTCGTCGCCCGAGATAGTGTGCGGGCTCGGGTGCTCCGCGGTGAGCTGCGACGCGCCGAGCGGGAGTGGGAGGAGGCGCTCGCCCAGTTTGAGTCCACCCAGAACAGTTTGGAACGGGCGGCGGCTCACGGCTCTCTTCTGCCGTTGCGCGAAAAGGTTCACCACGCGCTCACGCTGCTCACGGTTCCGGCCGCGCCTCGACTGATCACCGCGGTTCACGCGGCGCTCGTGGGCGGTGATATTCCGTCGTCGCGGCTGACGAGCCTGCGCCGCGATGAAGAACGGTCCTTTCGGTCGGCACCTCATTCGCGGCCCTACTATCTCTGTCCCGCGCTGACGTTTGATCGACTCGCGCCCGCACGGGCCCTGTTGTCGATCTCCACGTGGCCCATCGCCGACCGGATCGTCGGGCCGCTGAGCCCGCGCGCGCAGTTCCTCACCGCCGCGATTCAGGTCGCGGAGGCGATCCGGCGGATCAAGGAGCCCCGGCCCGAGGCGATGCGGCTGCTGTGGCGGTTCGCGGCGAACATTCCCGGCGGCACCGATGGCGGCGTCGATCCAGCGACGGTGATCAGGGCGGCCCGGGCCGAGCTGGTGATCCACCAGGACGAGGACCGACGCACCCGCGAGCAGGCCGCCCGCCGAGCCGACGCGCTGACCGACGTCCAGCGGCTGTTCGGTGTCCGGCTGGCCGCGGTGTCTGATGTAGAGGAAGCCGGATGACTGATCGGAGGCATGAAGTGAGGTGACGGCCGGCATGGGGGAGGACACCGAGGCAAGGTTGGACCGCATCCGCGGCGGCGGGTCGGCCCGGCCGCACAATGCCCGCACGATCGCGGCGCTCACGACCAACCCGGGCTGCGCCCGTCGAGCAATCATGGACGCGGCCGGCATCGACAAGGCCCGGCTGGCCGCGCATGTCGGCTTCCCCAGCCAGTTCGGGCAGTCCCAGTTCGCCCTCGCCCGGGGCAACGCCTTCGAGGCCCAGGTCAAGGCCGACGGCTGCGCGGAGCTGCTGACGCTGCTCCGGGAACGGCTCGGCCTGACCCTTCCCGAGGTCGCCTACACCGATCTCAACGAGGTGGGCGGGAACGACGAGCCCGGTCTGCGTCACCGGCAGACCCAGCGGCTGCTGACCCGCACCGACGACCCGGGCACCCTGTTCGATCATCCGTTGCTGCGCCTGCCCGTGGGCGGCCGGCAGGTGTACCTCGAGCCGGATCTCATCGCCTTTCAGTGGAAGGGCCAGTACCACGTTATCGAGATCAAGTCGTTCCCGGTGATCGACGGCCAGGCCGACGCGGACAAGGTGGCGGCCGCCGCGATCCAGAGCGCGGTCTACGTCTATGCCATGCGGGAGATGCTCGCGGCGGCCGGAGTCTCGCCGACAGTCGTGTCGGATAACGTCATCCTCGTCTGCCCGAAGGACTTCAGCAACCAACCGGTCGCCACGTTCGTGGACGTCCGCAAGCAGCTCACGGTCCTGCGGCGCCAACTCTCCCGCCTCACCCGTATCGACGAGCTTCTGGAGCTGCTACCGGAGAACCTGTCGCTGTCGCTCGACCGTGACCCGGACGAGGTCAGGTTCGACCTCGGCTGCATTGAGGCCCGTTACATGCCGGAGTGCCTGGCGACCTGTGAGCTGGCCCGGTTCTGCCGTGACGAGGCCAAGGGAAGCACGTACGTGATGGGCCGCGCGGTCAGCGAGGATCTCGGCGGCATCCAGACCGTCGACGGTGTGCTCGCCCTCGCCCGCGACGAGCGGGAGCCGGCGCCGGATCAGGTGGAGGCCGCGACCCTGATCCAGCAGGCGTGGGCTATTCGCGCCGAATGCCTGCGGAGCGTCGCATGAGCATCATGACGTCCCTGGCCCGCGTCCAGGCCTATGCAGAGGGGCGCGCCGTGCCGATCGTCACCTGCCGGCACGTGCACGTCAGCGACCGGCCGCTGGTCTTCGTGCCGCTGTCCCTGGCGGGCGAGGCCAACGCGCCGTTGGCCTGCCTGGTCGGGTCCACGCCCCAGTCACCGACGCTGCTCGTGGTGCCGCAGCCGCGTAACCGGGACCTTCGGTTCCGGTTTGCCGAGTCGCTCGCCGACATCGTTCTCGCGTACATCGATACCTTCACGGTGTCGATGGAGCAGGACCGCGACCAGAGCGTGTTCACCGACGCACCGCAGCTCGTGGT
>JADGGF010000533.1 GCA_019690055.1 Micromonosporaceae bacterium | reverse complement strand
CCGGCGCAGAGTTCACCATCGACGGCGGCCTCACCGCCTGACGAGGCCACCGGCCCGTGGCGCGGAGTTATTCGCCGATTCCGCTCCGGCCGGCTGGGCGGCGTTGCTCGTCGATTCCGCTCCGGCCGGCTGCGCGGAATTCGCGCAGGGGAATCGCGCGGTCCGCGGCGATGTTCAGCCGGCGTTGTTCGCCGGTGGGTAGCGCGGGCAGGGGTTGCACCTCGCGCATCGTCGCCAGGCTCCGGCGGGCCAGCTCCTGGTACACCTGCGGTCCGTTGGCCTGCCACGCGACCTCGGCGTCGGAGAGCGGCCGCACCGCGCGGGCCGGGGACCCGACGACCAGCATGCGATCGCCGATCGTCGTGTCGGCGGCGACGAACGAGTGGGCGCCGATCAGGGACTGGTCACCGACGACGACGCCGTCCATCACGATGGCGCCGATGCCGACCAACGTTCCCCGGCCGATCACACACCCGTGCAGCACGGCGCGGTGACCGATGTGACCGCTGGGTCCGACGATCGTCTCGCGCTGGGGGAAGCAGTGCAGCACGCAGCCGTCCTGGACGTTCGCGCCCTCGTGGATCCGTATGCGCCCCATGTCGCCCCGCAGGGACGCGCCCGGTCCGATGTAGCAACCGGGTCCGACGACGACGTCGCCGATCAGCACGGCGGTGGGGTGTACGAAGGCGGTGGGGTCGACGACCGGCACAACTCCGTCGATGGAGTAGGCGGGCACCTCAGTCTCCTCCCGCCGAGGGTGAGCCCAGCCGGAACTTCTGGATCTTGCCCATCGCGTTGCGGGGCAGGCTGTCGACCACCGTGACGTAGCGCGGAACCTTGAAGTTGGCGATCCGCTCCCGGGCGAAGGCGATGACCGACTCCGGCGTGGGCTGCGTGCCGGGCCGCGCCACGACGTACGCGTGGCCCACCTCGCCCAGGCGAGCGTCGGGCACACCCACGACGGCCGCCTCCGCGATCTCCGGGTGGGTGAGCAGCAACTGCTCGACCTCGACGGGGTAGACGTTGAACCCGCCGGTCTGGAAGACCTCCTTGAGGCGTCCCGTCAGGTACAGGAATCCTCGCTCATCGAGGTACCCCATGTCGCCCGTGTGCAGCCAGCCGTGAGCATCAATCGCTTCGGCGGTCGCCTCGGGCTCATCGAGATACCCGAGCATGACGTTGTAGCCGCGCACCACGACCTCGCCCGGCTGACGCGGCGGCAGCAGGGTTCCGCGCGTGTCCATGATCGCCACTTCGGTCCCGGGAATCGCCTGCCCGACCGAGGTGGTCAGCGTCGCCATGTCGGTGCCGATGGGACACAGGGTCGCCGTGCCGCCGCACTCGGTGAGCCCGTACGGGCTGACCACCCATTCGATGCCGGGGAGCTCGCTCCAGAGGCGGTGCATGAGCGCCGCCGGAACGGTCGCCGCCCCGGTGACCACGAGCCGGAGCGCACTGAGGTCAAACCGGGCCAGGTCGCTGTGGTCCAGGATGGAGTGAAACAGGGTCGGCGGCCCGGGCAGCACGCTGATGCGCTCGGCGCTGGCCAGCCGCAGGGCGGTGTCCACATCGAAGCGGGCGACCGGGTACATGGTCGCCCGCAACAGCACGCAGGCCATCAGGCCGGCGCGGTAGCCGAAGCTGTGGAACAGCGGATTGATGATGAGATAGCGGTCACCGCGCCGCAGGCCAACGCCCTCGGCCCACGCCCGCGAGGCCAGCACATTCGCCCGATGCGCGGTCATGACTCCTTTGGGGCGGCCGGTCGTCCCCGAGGTGAAGACGATGTCGCACACGTCGCCCGGCTTGATGGCGGTCACCCGCGCGTCAACCTCGGCGGGGTCGACTCCGGCGCCGCGGGCGAGGAAGTCGGCGTAGGGCACGATCGTGCCATCGGCGATGTCGCCGAAGGAGACGACGGTTCGCAGCTCCGGTAGGGACGGCACCGGGCGCTCCGGGCGGGGGGACTCCGCCGCAGCCTCGACCCCCCGCAGCATGTCGACGTACCGGTTGTCGAGGAATCCATCATCGACGATGAGCATCCGGGCTCGGGACTTGCCCAGGATGAAGTGGGCCTCGGTGCCCTTGAACCGGCTGTTGAGCGGGACCAGGATCCCGCCAGCGGCCAGCACCCCGAGCGCGGTGAGGACCCAGGTGGCCGAGTTGGGGGCCCACAGCCCCACGGTTTCGCCGGGCCGCAGCCCGGCCGCGATGAACGCCCGGGCCACGTCGTCCACCCGCCGGCTCAGCTCGCCGAAGGTCAGGCGGACGTCGCCATCGACGAGCGCCTCCAGGTCGGGATCCTCGGCCGCGGCCGCGCGCAGCTGCGCGGAGATCACCAGCGGAACTGCCTCACCCATGCGAACCTCCCTTCGACGCCGTGGCTAAATCCCGGCGAGCCGGCCGACCCGGTCGCGCAACTCCTCGCTGGTACCGAACAGCAACTGGGTCGACTTGGCCCGCTTGAGGTACAGGTGCGCCGGGTGCTCGTACGTGAAGCCGATGCCGCCGTGCAGCTGGATCATCTCCCCGGCCACGAGCATGAACACGTCCCCGCAGACCAGGCGGGCCATGGGGGCCAGCACCGGGAGGTTCGGCGCCGAGGTCACCACCGCGTCGACCGCGGCCCGCGCGACGGCCAGCGCTCCCTGGACCTTCACCGCCAGCGCGGCGCACCGGTGGCGCAGGGCCTGGAAAGTAGCCAGCGGCCGGCCGAACTGCGTGCGAAGGTTCAGGTAGGCGACCGTCCGCGACAGGCACTCGTCGGCCGCCTCGGCCGCCTCGGCGGCGAGCGCGACCAGCATGACGTTCTCGGCGTAGGCGACCGCGTCCGCGCCGCCCAGCCGGATGGCGCGCGCATTGTCGAACGACACGGTGGCCAGCCGCCGGGTCTGGTCGAGCGTCATCCGTGGCGTCCGGGTGATGCCGGGATCGTTGCCGTCCACAACGTACAGCCCGAGGCCGGTCTGGTCCGCCGCCGTCACCAGGAACACGGCCGCGCTGTCCCCGTGCAGGACGAACTGTTTGCGACCCGTGACGAGCGGCGTATCCGCCGGTCCTTCGACGTGAGTCGATAGGGACGTCGTGCTGGCGAAGGCCGTCTCGGCGGCGGCGAGCGTGATCGGCCCGCCACTCGCGCACGTCTTCTGCAGGATGTCCAGGGCCGCGTCGGTTCCGGTGTGAGCCAGGACCTGGGTCATCGCCAGGGTCGGCAGCAGCGGGGACGGCAGCATGGCCCGGCCCGCCTCGCCCAGCACGATGGCCGCCTCGGCGAAGGTCAGCCCCAGCC
>JADGGF010000532.1 GCA_019690055.1 Micromonosporaceae bacterium | reverse complement strand
CGGCAGCGTCATATGTGTTTAAGAGACAGGTCACCAGCCCCCGGTCAGGCCCACCCAGTCAGAGCCCCGGTCAGTCCGCTCCGGTCAGGCCCGGCCCGCACTGGTGACGACCCGCACGCGACCCTCGGCCAGCCGGTAGGTGAGGCCCACGATCGCGCAGGCACCGGACCGTACGGTCTCCGCCAGGCCCGACCGCGCCAGCTCCTGGACGGTACGCCGGACGTGGCCGATGGCGACGGCATCGAGATCGGCCGTTGTCAGGTCGGCCGGCATGCTCGGCGCGATCCGCTCCATGATCGGTTCCAGTCCGGGGCCGGCGGCACCGGTCAGCGCGTCGTACGTGGCCCGTACGGCGCCGCACGAGTCGTGGCCCAGCACCGCCACCAGCGGCGCGCCCAGCACGCGGACGCCGTACTCGATGCTCGCCAGGATCTCGGGGCCAACGATGTGCCCGGCGGTCCGCACGACGAACAGGTCACCCAACCCGCGATCGAAGATGATCTCCGCCGCCAGGCGGGAGTCGGAGCACCCGAAGATCACCGCGAAGGGCCGCTGCCCGTGAACCAGGGCGGCTCGGCGCTCCGCGTCCTGGTGAGGGTGCAGCCGAATCCCCGTCACAAACCGGGCGTTTCCCGCCAGCAACTCGGCCAGCGCCTCGGCCGGGGTGTCCGGCCGGGAATGGACCTGCGTCACGGGCGCCACGCTACCCAGGCCCGGATCTCGCCGGGCCTGGGTGCACGCCCGCGTCCCACCTCCCGGACGGGCGACCGTCCGGGGCGATGCCGCTACTGCTGCTGCGGCTGTTGCTGGGTGGTGGGCTCCTCGCTGCTGGAGCTGGCTGCGGCGGCCGGGGCGGCTGCCGTCTCGAACGGGTCGCGCGGCGGCGGAGGTGTGCCGTAGTCCTCGGCGGCGGTGCTCGGCGCGGGCGCGCTGGGCTTGTCCGCCTCGGCGGCCGCCGCGGTCTTCGGGGCGATCAGCGCCCGCAGCTCCGCGATCGAGTCCTCGTCGCCGTACTTCTCGCGCATCGCCTTGAGCCGAGCCTGGCGCTTGCGCTCGAGGTCGTGAATGTACGCCTCGATCAGGCGCTGGTCCTGGTCGTCCTGCTCCTTGAGGAACTGGCCCTCCTGGGCGGCCGTCTCGGCGCGAATCCGCTCGATCAGGGCCCGGGACACCAGCCGACCACCCAGCGACGAGATCCAGTTCGCGGCCCGGGTGATGAGCGTGGCGATCTTGAATACCTGCCGCTTGATCCACACCCAGGCGAGCTCGGCCAGCGCGGCGAGTAGCTCGACCAGGGCGGCGAAGAGCGCCAACGCCCCGAGGTAGATCAGCGCGAAGCCGACCCCGATGCCGACCGCACCCTGCCAGCCGAGGTGGAAGGTCGAGACGATCGTGCCGCCGAGCATGGTGGCGGCGGTCGAGCCAGCGAAGAACGTCGAGGTCAGGTTGGCGATGCGCTGCAGCCGTTCGCGCGCCGCGAGACGCTGCAACACGATCATGTGGAATAGCAGGATGATGCCGACCATGATCGCCGGCGTGATGTCAGAGTGGAAGTTGGCGTCAAAGCGCTCCGTGGCCGACCACCGGCTGACCAGAGGCCCGGCCCAGGAGCGGGCTTCGAACCGCGGTATGAGGTTGCGAATCCGGTCGTCGTAGTAGATCAGGTAGAGCGGGACGGCCAGCAGCATGAAGACGAGCGCCATCTTCTGCGGCCGCTTGTTGAAGAAAACGACCTTGATAAACAAGATCACTGAGGTGAGCAGCAGCAGCGCTACCGCGTACACCACGTAGGTGGTGACGTCCAAGGGGGCGACCCACGACCCGTCGGCGGGTTTGGCCGCCGCGACCGCGCTCAAGCTGGAGATATCCATCTCATCCCTTATCACGGCTACAACGACGCCTGTCACCGAACCATCAACCGGAGGGTGGTGCCATCAGATGATCGGGTCGAACGTCATCGGCTGTCCATCCGCCACGCCCACCCACGCGGTGTCCGGCTGAGGACAGGCCCCGCGGCCCGAGCGCTAAGCGGAGACCGCCCGCTCATCCGCCACGACCCGCCCGTCACGGAGCGTGATCACCCGGTCGGCGACATCGAGCAGCGTCGCGTCGTGCGTGGCCACCAGCGCGGTCATGCCGCGGTCGCGGACCACCGCCCGGAGCAGATCCATGATCGAGCGTCCGGTCTCCGAGTCGAGCTGCCCGGTGGGCTCGTCGGCGATGAGCAGGCGCGGGTTGTTGGCCAGCGCCCGGGCCACGGCGACCCGCTGCTGCTGCCCGCCGGAGAGTTCGTACGGTCGCTGGGCCGCGTGCCCGCCCAGGCCGACCAGTTCCAGCAGCAGGGCGACCCGGCGCTCGCGCTCGGCCGGATCCACCCGGGACAACCGCAGCGGGACGCCGACGTTCTCGGCCGCGGACAGGATCGGCAGCAGCCCGAAGGACTGGAACACGAACCCGATCACGCTCCGGCGCAGCTCGACGAGCGTCCGCTCGCCGGCCGCCGTGATCTCGTGCCCGGCGACGAAGACCCGACCGGTGCTCGGCCGGTCCAGCCCACCGACGATGTTGAGCAGCGTCGTCTTGCCGGCACCCGAGCGGCCGCGGATGGCGACCAGCTCCCCCGGCGCCACGGTGAAGGAGACGTCGTGCAGGGCGCGCACCAGCCGACTGCCCCGGCCGTAGTCGCGGCCGACCCCTTCGACCCGCACCACGGGCTCCGTCATGGCCTGCTCCCCGCGTCATCGTCATGTCCGGGCCACACCTGGACGTGGTCGGGCTCCAGGTTGAGCCGCACCCGGTCGCGCATCTGGAGCCGCTCGACGAACGCGGCCGGCAGCTGCAGACGTCCGACCCGGTCGAGCACGGCGTACTCCTGGGCGACGAACTCCTCGCGTCCGTCGGCGCCGATCCGCGTGGTCCGTCGCACCTCGCTCGAGGTACGACCGTCCCGAATGGACACCGTGCGCCGCACCTGACCGGCGACCGTGGAGTCGTGGGTCACCACCATGATCGTCAGCCCCAGCTCCGCGTTGAGGGTCCGCAGCGCGGCGAACACCTCCGCCCCGGTCGCCTCGTCCAGCTCACCGGTCGGCTCGTCCGCGAAGAGGACCTCCGGGTCGTTGGCGACTGCGACCGCCAACGCGACCCGCTGCTGCTCGCCGCCGCTCATCTGCTCGGGGCGGCGGCGGGCACAGTGGGCGACGCCGGCCAGCTCCAGCAGCTCCCCCGCCCGGGCCCGGGCCCGCCCGCCCGAGAGGCGTCGGGCCAGCCGCATCGGCAGTTCGACGTT
>JADGGF010000028.1 GCA_019690055.1 Micromonosporaceae bacterium | reverse complement strand
GGTCTGTTTTGTTTAAGAGACAGCACCCACGACGATGACGACGACCCCCCACCCAATCCGGAAAGAAGCGACCGATGACCGAAGATGCGCAAGGCCAGGTGGTCACCTTCTACTCGTACAAGGGTGGTACGGGCCGCACGATGGCTCTGGCGAACGTGGCCTGGATTCTCGCCGCCAACGGCCTGCGGGTCCTGGTCGTGGACTGGGACCTGGAATCGCCGGGACTGGCCCGATTCTTCCACCCTTTTCTGGATGATGCCGCGCTCGCCTCGACCGGCGGGGTCACCGATCTCATTCTCGAGTTCGAGCAGGCGACCACAATGCGGTCGGGTCGGCCCGAGGACTGGGTGCGCCAGCATGCCCGGGTGCGCAAGTACGCGCTGTCGCTGGAATGGGAGTTCGGCAACGGCGGCGGGCTGGACTTCCTCGGCGCGGGCCACGCCCCCACCGACTACAGCCGGCCCATCGCGAGCCTCCCGTGGGACGACTTCTACGAGAAACTCGGCGGAGGCAAGTTCTTCGACGAGTTGCGCGCGGACATGAAGCGCAACTATGACTACACGCTCATCGACAGCCGCACCGGTCTGAGCGACATCTCCTCGATCTGCACCCTCCATCTTCCCGACATCCTGGTCGATTGCTTCACCCTCAGCGATCAGGGCATCGATGGAGCGGCGCGGATCGCCCACAAGATCCGCAGCCAGCGCTCGCCGAAACGCGACATCCGGATCCTCCCCGTGCAGACCCGGATCGATCTGGCCGAGAAGGAGAAGGCCGAACGCGGCACGGCCCACGCCAAACTGCGCTTCAAGGGCCTGCCGGCCGGCCTCTCCGACCAGGAGCGGGACCAGTACTGGGCCCAGGTGCAGATTCCGTACGTCGCCTTCTACAACTACGAGGAGGTGCTGGCGACCTTCGGCGACCCGCCAGGCGTGCCCCGCAGCCTGCTCGCGGCCTACGAACAGCTCACCAGCCACATCACCCAGGGCCGCGTCACGCGGCTGCCGGCGATGCCCGAGACGCTGCGTGAGCGCACGAAGGCCCGCTTCATCCGGCGTCCCACGGTCGTCGAGGACGAGGTCATCCTGCGCTACGCGCCGGTGGACCACGTGTGGGCCGAGTGGGTCGGCCACGTCCTCACGGCGGCGGGCGTGCGGGTCTACGACAACGAGGATCCGACGCAGCCGGTGGACGTCACCGGTGCGCGGAGGCCGCGGCCGTTGATCCTGGTGTCCCACGCCAACCTCGACGACGTCTGGTCCCAGTCGGCCGAGTCAGGCCAGTCCCCCCTGATCCTGTTCGTCGTGAGCGACCTGCCCGTCCTCTCGCGGGGCGCCACCGACGACTCGGCATCGATCGCCGGACTTCCCGTGGGGGAGGCGGTGCACCAGGTTCTCACGCTCGTGGGGCGCCGAGACCAGAAGATCAGCATCGATCCCCGCACCAGCCCCCGGTACCCCGGTGACAAGACGAACATTTTCAATGTCCCGGCCCGGAACATCCGCTTCACGGGTCGGGAGAAGGATCTGCGCGAGCTGCGATCCATGCTGCTCGGGCGGGGCAACCTGGTCGTGCTCGGCCAGGTGGCCCTGCACGGCCTGGGCGGTATCGGCAAGACCCAGGTCGCCATGGAGTACGCGCACCGATACCGCAACGCCTACGACGTCGTCTGGTGGGTCGACGCCGAGATGCCGGATCTGGTCGACTCGTCGCTGTTCGACCTGGGTCGACAGTTGGGAGTGACGCTCCCACCGACCGGGGTCGACGCCTACCGCCTCGTGCTGCAGGCCCTGAGCCGTCACCGGCCGGCCGCGCGGTGGTTGCTGATCTTCGACAACGCGGGCGACCCGGCGGAGATCCAGCAGTTCATGCCCGAGGGCGGCGGGCACGTCATCGTGACCTCGCGCAACGAATCCTGGAGCGAGCACGCGCACACCATCCAGGTCGACGTGTTCAGCCGGGCCGAAAGCATCGCGCACCTGCGGCTACGCGTCCCAACCATCAGCGATGAGGGCGCGGCCCAGATCGCCGAGGCCCTCGGCGACCTGCCCATCGCCGTGGCCGCCGCGGGCGCGCTGCTCGCCGAGTCCGGGGTCGGCGTCAGTGAGTACGTGCAGCGGCTCAAGGAGCAGGGCGCGGCCGACCTCGTGTCAGCGGTGTGGGACGTCTCGCTCAACCGGCTCAAGCAGACCTCGCCCGCGGCCTTCCGGCTGCTGCAGATGTTCTCGGTGTTCGATCCCGGTATCGCCTTCGAACTTGCCTACAGTTCAGCTCTCGTGCCCGAGCTCGTGGCGTTGGACCCCACCGCGTCCGACCGGCTGGTCCGGGCCGGGCTGGTCCAGACGATCAACGGGCTGGCGCTGATCAAGATCGATCAACGCAGTGAGGAGACCAGCGGCCCGACGTCGGGCTCCGTGGGTGGCCAGATCATCGTCCACCGGGTGCTGCAGCAGGTCGTCCAGGCGACGATGAACGCGGAGGAGCTGGCCCGGACACGGCACCTGGCTCACCTCGCGCTGGCGGCGGCCCGCCCGGATGCCGGCGTCGACGACCCGGACACCTGGTCAACCTTCCGGTTGCTGTGGCCGCACCTGGAGGCTTCCGGCGCCATGCGGTGCGAGCTCGCCAGCGTGCGCGACCTCATGATCGACCGGGTGCGCTTCCTCTGGTCCACCGGTGACTACGATCTCGGCCTGCAGATAGCGGATCGGGTCGATGCGGCCTGGACCGAGATGCTCGCCCAGATAACCGACCCGGCCGAGGCGATCGCGCTCCGCCGGCAGATCCTGCACCTGCGCTTCAACAAGGCGAACATCCTCCGCGACCAGGGGAACTTCGCGGAGTCGCTGGAGCTCGACCGGCAGGTCCTGGCCGAGCAGATGACCCTGCCACCCGAGAACCACCCGCAGACGCTCATGACGCGAGGCGGCATTGGCGGCGATCTGCGCGGCCTCGGTCGCTACCGGGAGGCGTTGGTCGAGGACGAGACGACCTATCGGCTCTGGGTGCGGTCGCTCGGCAGTGAGCATCCGCGGACGCTCGCCGCGCTGAACAACCTCGCCGTGTCCCACCGGCTCATGGGGAACTTCGCGGAGGCACTCCAACGCGACACCGACGCCTGGAACCTGCGTCGCCGTGTCCTCGGCGAGACCAAGCCGCTCACGCTCGCCTCGTTGGGCAACGTCGCGCGCGACCTGCGGGAGCTGGGCCACTACGACCGATCCATCGAGGTTCTTGAAGAAGTACGCCAGAAGTTCACGCAGACGTTGGGGCCGGACGCGCGGTACACCCTGGTCACGGAGGCGAATCTGGCGGTGTCGCTGCGCAGCGTCGGCCGTACCGAGGCGGCCCGTGCTTTCGCCGACCACGCCTATGCGCGGCTGACCGAGATCCTCGGCCCGACGAGCCCGGACACGTTGGCCTGTCGGCTCAGCCGGTCACTCATCCTCCTCGCCTCCGGCCAGCCCGACCTCGCGCACCGGGAGCTGTCGGCGGTGCGCGACCTGTACGTCGAGCGGTACGGCCCGTCCCATCCCCGCTCGCTGGTGTGTGTGAACAACCTCGCCATGGTCGACCGCGCCCGGGGCCAGCTCGGACGAGCGCTCGAGCAGTGCCGACAGGCCGCGGACGGCCTGGCGCACCATCTGGGGGACAACCATCCGTACGCGCTGGCCGCCCTGACGAACCTGGCCATCTGCGAGGCGGAGACCGGCGATCCCACATCCGCCCACGACCGGCTGCAGGACATCCGGCAACGAACCCGCGTCGTGCTCGGCCACGACCATCCCGACGCGCTGCGATGCGAGGCGAACCTCGCCCTGGCCCAACGCGACCTCGGCCGGGACGGGGCCGAGGCGGCCGTCGAGGCAGCGCTGAACGCCCTGTCGGCGCGTATCACGGCCGCGCACCCCGCAGTGCTGGCCCTCCGCGAGCGCCGCTACCTGCATCGGGTCCTTGACCCGCACCCGTTCTAGGGACCGCCGAGTTCCAGCCGGACGACGAGGCGGCCGACCAGGCCGGGTCAGCAGTACGCGTGGATGCTCGCGGGAACCGCGTCGTCGGTGGCCCCGGTCAGCCACGGGAGGATGTCGGGCAGCACCTCGACCGCGCCGAAGTGGGCCGCGCCCGGCTGCACGCACACGGTCGCGTTCGCTATCTGATCGGCGAGCCAGCGGGTGTGTGACACCGGGGAGAGGTTGTCCTCCTGGCCGTGCCACAGCAGCACCGGGACCCTGATCGACCGCAGATCGAAGCCCCAGTCGGACCGTAGCGCCATCACGTCATCGACCCATCCGCCGGCGCCGTGGCGCAGTGCCTCCGCGTACGTCATCGCGAGCAGGCGGCGCCACTGCACGCCACGGACAATCTTCTGGTCCGCCGTGCTCAATTGCAGGCTGAGGTCGTTGAGAATGCTCTCGGGATTTTCCCGGGTCCGATTCGCCACGACCTGCAGGCGCTTGGACAGCTCGACCAGGTCGGTGTCGGCCACGGTGTACTCGTCGACGTTCGCGTCGGTCATGCCGTCGAACCAGTCGAGCTCGGCCGCGTTCGCCGGTGCGACGCTGACGAGGGCGGCGGCCCGCTTCACCCGGCCGTCGCATCGCGCCGCGCAGGCCAGCGCGTGCGGTCCGCCCCCGGAGCGCCCGACGACCGAGAATTCGTCAATGCCGAGATAGTCCATAATGGTCAAAACGTCGTTCGCGGCATCGACGACCTGCCGGCCCGGGCTGCGGGACGAACCGCCATACCCCGGGCGGTCGTAGGTGATCAAACGGACGCCGAGTCGATAGAGAACGCTGAATCGCGGCTTCGGCCCATTACGGCTGCCGGGTGTGCCGTGCAGGAGTATGACGGGAAAGCCATCGCTGTCGCCCGATGTCTCCACGGACAGCACCCGACCGTCCGAGGTAGGCACCTCGAACCCGGACCGTCCTTCCTGGACCACGGCACCTCCTGCGTAGCGGCTTGAGGAGGGTGGCGCAGCGCTGTCCGTTATTGACATTGGCCTAACCGTCACTGTATGAGGTGTTCATCGTACTCTTGCCGACCCACCGGCATAAGGGGCAAACCGGCTGGTCTTGGTCGCCGGACCGGTAGCCGAGTGTAGACCCCTCGGCTATTTCCTTACGCCTTCGGTCAGAAACCGCACAGGCGCCGCCGAGTCGGTGTGGGCGAATCACTCTACCGTGACACCGGCCAAATGACGGCCGTGTAGTTTCCCGGCGAGTCCCGCCGTCGACGGGACCGCGTCGAGGTTTTCCTCCTCAACGACACACGGCCACGGTACGTGACCAGCGGTCGGTCCATCACCGGTGCCGCGAGATGCCATCGCCGCGGCCCGCGGGGCGAGTCGCGGCCGACGAACGCGCCCGGCTAGCTCCACAGCGTCACGTGGATGGCCGGCTTGAACCGGCCCAGGGTGACCCCGCTACCGCGCAGCATGGCCTGGGTGGCCCGGGGCGTGGTGACGAAGCGGGCCAGCTCGACCGCCGCGGGCGGCGCCTGGGGCGGGGAGAGCGTGAGGATGCTCCACGTGCCCTGGGCCTGCAGCGACGGGGCGGGCACACGCTTGAGGTCGCCGCTGGCCAGGTCCGGCGCCACCGCAAACGCGACGACAAGCGCGATTCCCTTGCCCCGCTTGGCCTCGGCCGTCGCCGCCGCCTGGCTCTGGAAGATGCGCTGGCGCTCCTCCGGCACGCCGATGCGGCGCAGCAACTCGGGGACGACACCGGTGGCGTACGCCGCCGACGGGCCGAGCAGCCAGGTCTGCTCCCGTAGCTCGGCCGTGGTCGGGGTGACCCGGGTCATCGGATGGTCGGGGGCCGCTACCCCCACGACCTGGACATTGAGGAAGTCCGTGCTCGTGATCGCGGGGTCGACGGTGGCCGGGCGCGGCCCGATCGCCGCGTCGACCGTGCGGGTGAGCAGCAGCGACTCGAACCGCTCGGGGTCGTGACTACTCATCTCGATATCGAGATCGCGCGCCCGATCGGCGAAGAGGTCGATGAGCCCGGGAGCGGCGTGCTCGGCGAAGAGGGCCGCGGTGGCCAGGCGCAGCAGGCGGCGCCCTTCGCCGGCCTGCCGGACCTCGAGGATCGTCTGGTCCTGCAGGCTCAGCATCTCCACTGCTCGACTGGCCAGGCGGAGTCCACCGGGCGTGAATGCGAGACCCGAGTTCGTGCGGACAAAGAGCTTGTCGCCCAGCTCCCGTCGTAGCTGGCCGACGTGCAACGAGATGGCCGCCTCGGTCACGTCAAGGTCCGCCGCAGCCTGCTTCACCGAGCCGAGCCGAGCCACCGCGGCGTACGCGCGCAACTGAGTCGGTGTCACCCCACTCCCTCCGGGAGGCCGCCAACAGCGACGGGCCACAGTCTAGGGCGCTCTGCCCCCGATCTTTGACCCGTCAGGCCGGCTCGGCAATACCGGTCCGGCTGACCTACGCTGCCGACGTGTATGACATCGCCGCGAGCGTGGCCGCCTGCCTGCGTGCCGGGACCCGGGTCGACGTGGCCTGGGCGGTCCAGACCGACGGCTTCGGCGATCGCCGTGAGCCCAGCCCGGGACCGTCCCCGACGCGGGTCGCCAACGAGGCATTGGCGATCACCCCGGGCGGCGGCCGGATCGGTGGGGTGCTGCGCGGCTCGGCCAATCCCCAGCTCGCCGAACTCGCCCGCGACCGCTCGAACCGCTTGGTTCGGGTGAGCGTGAGTGAGTTCGAGGCCCAGCTCGCCGGCCTCCCGGCCGGCGGCCAGGCGCTCTGCCTGCTCGTCGAGGCGACCCGGATGCCGGCGGCGCTGTGGGAGCGGCTGCGTCGCCGGGACCCGATCTGCCTGGTGGCCCGCCTCGATGGAGATCAGGTGACATCTGTTGATCTCTACGACCGGGACACGGTCGCGGACGCCGGCGAGGAGGCGGCCCGTCTGTACGGCCGGGGCGCCAGCGACACGCTCATGACCAGCGACGCGGTCGTCACGGTCCTGTGGCCGGTGCCGAAGCTGGTTATCGCGGGCACGGGCCCGATCGTCGACGCGCTGCGCGCCAACGCCGAACTGCTCGGCTGGCAGGTCCAGGTCGCGTCCGAGCCGAGCCACGCCACCGGCCTGATCGCCGGGCTCTCCGCGCTGGACAACGTCGTGGTGGCCAGCCACGACCTGGAGCTCGCCGGGACGGCGCTGCAGGCGGCCCTGACCAGCGAGGCCGGCTACATCGGAGCGCTCGCCAACCGCCGGACCCAGCAGGCCCGGGCCGACTGGCTGGCCTACCGGGGAGTGACCGACCTGTCCCGGGTCCACAGCCCGGCTGGTCTGGACATCGGCTCCCGCACACCGCCGGAGATCGCCGTCGCGGTCCTCGCCGAGGCCCTGGCCGTACGCTCCGGATCGCCCGCCGCTCACCTGCGCGACCGCTCGGGCCCGGGATAAGGGAAGTCTTAATCTGTCGTCGCGTTCGGGCCGGGTCGCGCCTAGGGTTGGTGAACAAGGCTGGCGGAAGGAGGCGAGCCATGGCACCGGACGACCAGGCGAGCACGAGCGCGGGACGGGACGGCCTCGGCGTGCTGCGGACGATCTGGGCCGCCGACGAGCGCGCCGTCGCCGAGTTCGACGAGGAGTGCGCTCCGGCCAAGGTCTGCCGCAACATGCGGGACTTCACCTTCGACGGCATGGCCGAGCCCGGCACGGACCTGAGCACGGCCTGGCGGGAACGGCTGCGCCGCGAGGGGAAGCTGGGCACCGGCGGCGGATCGATCCGCGACCTCGTGCTGGGCCCCCGCGAGCAGAGCTGACGTATGGAGAATTCCGCGCAGCTCGCCGGAGCAGAGTCGGCGAGCAATGTCCAGTCGGTCGCTGAGCTGACGCAGGCCCTGCGCGACGGTGGTTACCTGGCCGACCGCGGCCTGGCCACGACGCTCTACGTGGGCCTGACCCTGGACCGGCCGATTCTCATCGAGGGCGAGGTCGGCGTCGGCAAGACCGAGGTCGCCAAGACGTTGGCGAGCATCCTTGGCCGGCGCCTGATCCGCCTGCAGTGCTACGAGGGCATCGACACCAACCAGGCCCTGTATGAGTGGGACTACGCCCGCCAGATGCTCTACATCCGGGCCCTGTCGCAGCGCGAGCTGGACGCCGATGACTCCGTGGAGAAGCTCTTCGGACCGCGGTTCCTGCTGGAACGGCCGCTGCTGGAGGCCGTGCGGGCGGGTCGGCAGGCGGTCCTGCTCATCGACGAAATTGACCGCGCCGATGACGAGTTCGAGGCGTTCCTGCTCGAGGTGCTCTCCGACTTCCAGATCACCGTGCCGGAGGTCGGCACGATCCGGGCGGAGGCGCCGCCGCTGGTCATCCTCACCTCCAACCGGACGCGGGAACTGCACGACGCCCTGAAGCGGCGCTGCCTCTACCACTGGGTGGACTACCCCGACCCAGAACGGGAAGTGGCGATCGTGTTGACCCGGGCGCCCGGGGTGTCGGAGGCGCTCACCCGCAAGGTGGTGGCGGCGGTCAACCGGCTGCGCTCGCTGGACCTGGCCAAGCCACCCGGCGTCGCGGAAACCATCGACTGGGTCCGCACGCTCGAGGTGCTGGGCGAGACCGACCTCGACGCCCGTACGGTCAGCGACACCCTCGGTGCGGTCATCAAGGAGCGCGACGACCTGGACCTGGCGCGCCGCCACCTCGACCGGATCGGGTCCGGTGGGTGAGGCACCGATCGTCGCGGTGCTGGTGGACTTCGCCGGCCACCTGCGTCGCGCGGGGATCGCCGTCGGCTCCGGCGAGGTGCTGACCTACTGCCAGGCGATGGCGACGCTCGACCCGACCGACCTGGTCGACCTCTACTGGGCCGGACGCTCCATAGTGGTCACCCGCCGCGAGCAGATCCCGGTCTACGACCGGGTCTTTCGCGCGTTCTTCCTGAACGAGGCCGACGATCGCGCCACACCCGTACGGACCCTGGTGCGCGCGTTGGCCACCACCGCCTCGGTGCTACAGATCCCGGCGGTCGATCCGGGTCCGGCCAACCCTGAGGAGCACCAGGCGCGAATGGGCCTGATGGCCTCCACAGTGGATATCCTGCGGGACAAGTCCTTCGCAGCCTGCACGCCCGAGGAGCTGGCCGCCCTCCGCCGGATCATGGCCACCATGCGGCTCGCGCCGCCCCGGCGACGCACCCGCCGGCTGCGGCCGGCGGCCCGAGGCCGGACCCCTGACCCGCGCCGGACGGTACGCGAGATGATGCGTCGCCACGGCGAGCTGCACGCCCTCCGGTGGCGGGCCCGCCGGCACCGGCCCCGACGGCTGGTGCTGATCCTGGACGTCTCGGGATCGATGGCGGACTACTCCCGCGCGCTGCTGCAGTTCGCGCACTCGGCGACCCGGGCCACCGATCGGGTCGAGGCGTTCTGCTTCGGCACGCGGCTCACCCGGGTGACGCCGGCCCTGCGCCGACGCAACGTCGACGACGCCATGGCGCGGGCCGCGAAGGCGGTCGTGGACTGGGAGGGCGGGACTCGCATCGGCGACTGCCTGACCGCGTTCGTGCGGGACTGGGGCCGGCGGGGCCTCGGCCGCGGAGCGATCGTCGTGATCTGCTCGGACGGGCTCGACCGCGGCGACCCCGATGTCCTGGCCACCGCGGTGGAGCGGCTGTCCCGGCTGTGCCACCGCATCGTCTGGGTGAACCCGCACGCCCAGCCGGCCGGCCGGTCCGGTCGCGGAGCCGGTCCCGGCTACCGCGCGACCACGCTCGGGATGATGGTGGTCGAGCCGTACGTCGACCTGCTGGTCGCGGGGCAGGACCTGCGCGGGCTGGAGGAGCTGGCCGTACGGCTGGCCGAGCTGACGTAAGGTGCGGGAACCGTCCGAGACGGCTACCTGCGGGAACCGTCCAAGCTGGAGGTGCCGGATGAGGTGGAGCGTGATGGTCGTCGCTGAGGGCGACCAGATCATGAGCCAGGAACAGATCGTCGAGCTCGCCGACGCCGTGGCCGCGTCCGGCGGGATCGCCTCAGGCATCGGCACCAACCGCTACGGCGCGCAGCTGGTGGTCGAGGCCGACACCGCGGAGAAGGCCATTGAGCTCGGTCGCGCCGAGTTCACCCGGGCGGCCGAACGGGCCGGCCTGCCGCCGTGGCCCATCGTCGATGCGGACGCGATCAGCGAGGCCGAGGACTATGAACTCTGATGGTGCACTCTGATAGGTAGTCATCGATGATACGGCTCGGATCGCTGGCCGGGTACCCGTTCGAGGGGCCGCGCGTGCTCGGTGGGTGGACCCCACCGGCCCGCCCGGCCGTCTTCGCCATCCTCTACAAGCCCGACCCCGCGGCGGAGCGGTACGCCGTCGCCTATGTCGGCCACAGCGACGACCTCTCGACCGAGCCGCTCCCGTTTGCGCACCCGGCCGCCGACTGCTGGATCAAGCGGGCGGGTGGCAAGTGGCGGGTGTACGTCTGCTGGTACGAGGTGCCCGGGGGCCTGCGGTCGCACCGCGAGCAGGTCGCCCGCGAGCTCATCGCGGCCTACCGGCCGAGCTGCAACGAGCAGCAGTACGACCAGACCTGGAAGGACGAATGGATCCAGGACTACACCGCCCAGACCACCGGACCGCTGACGACCAGCCGCACTCCGGACGAACCAAAGACATCTATGTAGATGATTTGACGCGGTTCACGCCCCTCGCGGCGCTCCGCCCGGCGGAGCCTGGCGCCGTCCGACCTGGTGCGTAGGCTTCGTTACCGTGGGCCGAGTGGCCGGGTGAGCCAGGAGGCGAGGGTGACGGAGAGCAAGATCGAGTTCGATGTGTCGGTCGAGCAGACGGATGACCACGTCGCGGTGCTCGTCCTGGACGGGGCGTCGGAGAGCCGGGCGACCATCACGCGGGCGACGGACGAACGGGTACGGAGGGACATCCCGATCGGCACGCGCGACGCCGGCCACCTGACGATGTTGGTCAATGGTACGCCGGTCGACCTTGCGCCCGGACCGGGACGGTACACGCGCGGCTCGTTCAAGGTCGCCGCCGTGTACCAGGGAATGCGCTACCTGCTCGCGCTGGCCAGCGCGGTGTCCAGCCGGCTGCACCGCGACGGCGTACGTCTCGGTGAGTTCAGTCGCCTCGATAGCGGCGAGATTCGCGTCTGGTGGAACCGGGAGGCGTCAGTCAGCCCCACCGATGCCGCCATCGGCTACACGCTGGCCGCCGCGTTCGGCACCGGGGCGAAGTTCTTCCTGGCCGCCCTGTTCGACGGCCCCGACCACGGGATGCCCGCCGTTCCGGGCTGAGCGACATCGACGCAGCGACCCCCGTACACCACCATGACGAAGCGACAGGTGTAATTTCTCCGGCGGCGCGAGGGAGCATCGCAGCGAGCTTGCGAGCGGGGAGCGGACTAAGCGTGCCGCCCGAACAGGAATGGTGGGACATGGTTGTGCTGTGGTTGGTGGTGGCGCTGGTCGCCCTGCCGTGCCTGGCCGCGACGACCGTCGTGGCGCTGCGTTTCCGGCCAGAATCAGGTACCTCGGAGTCGGACACCCCCACCGGGGCGACCGGCCTCTCGGTGGTCGTTCCGATCAAGGGCATCGACGCCCACACGGAGTCCAATCTGGACGCCCTGTTCTCCTCGCGCGTGCCCGTCCCGGTCGAGTACCTCATCGCCATGGAGTCGGCCGACGATCCGGCCTACGACGTGACGACCCGGGTCCAGCAGCGTCATCCGGACGTCGCCTCGTCCATCGTGATCAGCGGCCCGGCCGGGTCGCGGATGGGCAAGCAGCACAACCTGGCCGCCGGGGTCGCGCAGGCTCGCTACGACACCATCGCATCCATGGATGCTGACGTGAAGGTCGATCCCGACACGCTCGCGGTCGGCCTGGCCCACCTGGGCCGGCCCGATGCCGGCGTCGCGTACTTCCTGCCGCAGTACGTCGGGCCCGGTCCGCTCGGTGGACTGCTGGTCGCCTTGTACAGCAACTACTACTACCAGCTCAACATGGCCTCGCTGGCGCTGTCGAGCAACGCCGGGTTCATCACCGGTGGGCTGTGGCTCATGTCCGACCAGGCCCGCCGCCGCATCGGTGACCTGAGCCAGTTCGGCACTACGGTCAGCGACGATGCCGCGATCGGGCGGGCGGTCGTGGCGGCCGGACTGCGCACCATCCTGATCCCCCGCACCGTGCGGATCCGCTACGAGAACCTCGGTCTGGCCGCTGGCGCGCGGCACGTCCTGAAGTGGCTCACGCTGCTACGGGCCGAAGGGCTGCCCACGTACCTCGCCATCGCCGGGAGCTGGCATCCGCTGCTGCTCGCCGCGATCGCGGCGGTCGTCGCGGTGCTGGCCGGCGTCGGGGTGGCCCCCGCGCTGCTCGCCGTCGCGGCCGTCGTCGCCCTGCGGCTGGTCAGCGGGCTGGTCCTGCACGCCCGGGCGTACGGGTGGCGGGGCGTCGGGGCGATCGCCTGGTTGCCGGTCTATGAGCTGCTGGCGGTGCCCGTCCTCTACGCGCGGGGCCTCTTCGCCCGGGAGCTGACCTGGCGCGGCCGGCGCTACCGCATCGGCCGCGGCGGCACCATCCTCTCGGCCACGGACGCCGCCCAGCCCGGACCCCCGTCCACGCCGGCCGAATCCGAAGGCAGCGCCCGGTAGACAAACCGTACGGTCAGGCGCGCCAGGCAGCGAGCACCTCCGCCGGTCCCCAGTGGACATCCACGAGCGATGGGTCCACTGTGGAGGCCAGCCCGCTCTGAGACACCACGACCAGCCCGCAGCGCCCACGGTCGAACCCCGGTACCTGGCTGGCCGCCACGGCGAGATCCGCCACGTCGCGCCCGTCAACCGGACTCGTCAACCACTTGATCGATCCCGCGTAGTACACGGTCCCGGCCACCGGCCCCCGATCGGCCCCGACCACGTCGATCTCCGGGTTGAACTGGCGGTTCCACCAGCCGCCGACAACCCGGGCGTCGGGCCACGGCAGCTCGCCGGCGAGCGCGGCGAGTTCCAGCGCCTGCCGGATTAACGGCTCGACGGCTCGTCCGCGCCAGCTCGACCACCGCCGGCGCACCAACGACACGGCGGCCTGCGGACGGCCACGCCGCGCCTGTTCCTGGGCTTCCCGCAGCATCGCGAGGTACAGGCGCAGGTTGCTGTCCGCCACCCGGTACAGCGCGGGCCGACCCGCCTTCGTGGACAACGGCTCATCCACGGCCAGTACGCGCTTCTCGTCGACGAGCCGACGCAGCAGGGGTGACAGCAACCCGGAGGCGAGTGGCGTCCCGGCGCTACCCGCAGTGGCGGCGATGTTGGTGAAGGTGCGGTCGCCGCCGCCGATCGCCTCCAGCACGCGACGGGCCTGGTCGGGAGCGGGAAACTCGGCGAGCAGCACGGCCTCGGGGATGCTGACGAGCACGGAGGCAGGGTCGGCGCACTCCGACTCGAGGAAATCCAGCGGTGCCATTCCCGTCGGCCAGGCCCGCACGATTCCCGGCAACCCGCCGGTGATGAGGGCGGCGTCGATCGCGTCGGCGCCCGCGAGGCCGACCGCGGCGGCGATCTCGGCCGGGTTCAGCGGCCCGAGGACCAGGGTGTCGGCCCGGCCGAAGAACGGCCGGTCGTACGCGGTCAGGCGCTCCATCATGTGGATGTCGCTCCCGAGCAGCAGCAGAAGGACCGGCTTGCGGGACAGCAGGCGATCCCACGCGGTCTGCAGCGCGCCGTCGAAGAGCGGATCCTGCTCGGCCAGCCACGGAAGCTCGTCGAGCACGACGATCGACGGGGTGTCCGGGAGCACTGCGGCCAGGATGCGGAAGGCGTCCGGCCAGCCGCTCGCCGAGGCGGGCACGAGGTCGGGATCGCTCGGCAGGCCCGAGTCGCGCAGCTCGGCGAGGAACGCCGACACGCCCTCCGTGCTCGAGGCGCCCTTGGTCGCCGTGTAGAAGACGTAACGCGCCTCGGCGCGATCGCAGAACTCCTGCACCAGGCGAGACTTGCCGACCTGGCGGCGGCCCCGAATGGCCACAGCCAGTCCGGCCCGCTCGGCCCGGACCCGCTCCAGCCGCTTCGCCAAAAGCGCCAGCTCCGCCTTGCGACCGACAAAGCCTGCCGCCACGCATCTCCTCTCTTGGAGCCCTGATTTATGTAGCTCCAGTCTACGTAGGTCTGGTTTACGTAGATTCAATCTACGTAGATTCAGTCTACCTTCTTGTGGCGGCCGCTCTACCTCAGGCAGAACTCGTCCCGTGGCCGACGGTAGGGAGCGCGTCAGGCCGTGGGAATCAATGTGACGGCGACCGGGCGGTGGTCGGAGTGCGGCACGTCCGGATTGGCCGGGTCGACGTAGCGGAAGCCCGGTGTGGTGAGGATGTGGTCGATCTGTGAGTCTTCGTCCCGAATGGAGGGGATCGTCACAAACGGCCGGTCGCCGGCGAAGGCGTCGACGAGACCAGCCGCCCTGAGCACGTCCCAGGCCGGCTCGCCCGGCTCCAGGTTGAGGTCACCGACGACCACGACCGGCTTCGGCGCCGACCGGACGATGTCGGCCAGCTGCTCGACCTGGTCCAGCGGCTCCCAGCCGGACGGTGGCTGCAAGTGGGTGGCGATCACCGTGATGTCGCGGCCCGCCCAGCGCAGGCCCACCTCCAGCGCCTGGGCGCCGGTCGGTCCCCCGCGGACAAGGACGTGGTTGCGCACCGAGGTCACCGGCAGGTTGGTGAGCAGCGCGTCGCCCCACACCTCGTCCGCCGCCGGCGCCCAGATCATGCGCAGGCCGAGGCTCTCGGCGATCAGGCGCAGGTCGTCGTGGCCGCCGTTGAGGAACCAGGCCCGGTCCACCTCGCTCAGCGCGATCACGTGGGGTCGCAACTCACGCAGCACCTCGGCCTGCTCCCGCAGGGTCAGCGTGCCGGCCACGCCGAACCCCATGCGGATGTTGTAGGCGGCGATCCGGAGGCCCTCGGCCGGCGGCTCAGGCGCGACGGAGGCCGGACGCCATACTGGTACGAGCGCCACGGCGACGGCCGCCGCGACCGCCCCGGCCAGCGCCGCCAGCACCGGCCGCACCGACCGTACGGTCTGTCCACGACGGACACCCACGGCGGCGAGCACCGCGATGACCAGCGCGACCAGGATCGGCACATAGTCGTTCGGCACGCCCAGGTCGTACGCCGCGTAGTACGCGAAGGCGAAGAGCATGAACAGCAGCAGCCCGGTCGCGGCCAGCAGCCCGCGGCGGTAGGGCCGGTCGGCGGCCGCGGTGAGCGTCGCCGCCCAGCCCAGGCAGGCGCCGAGCGCCAGCGCCCCGACGAGCTGGACTACGACGGTCCACCACGGGGCCACGCCGTGCACGCCGTCGATGGTCGCCGCCCCGAAGGCGAATCCGGCCGCCGAGGCGACGAGCACGACCCCGGGGACGATCGGGTGCCCGGTCCAGCGCGGTCGTGCGGCGAGCGCGGTGGCGAGGAACCCGGCCACCACCACGGCCAGGGCGGCCGGGACCGGCGCCCACCCGTCGGCCGCCTGCGCGTGCGCCGGGCTGCCGGGGTAGAGGTTCCACAGCAGAATCGCCGGCCCGATCGCGAGAAGGGCCCGCGGCGCCGGCGCCGGCGAATCCGCCGTGGCTGACGAAGACTCCACTGTGGAGGACCGCCACGCCAGCAGGGCGACGAACGCGGCCGCCTCGAGCACCACGAGGACGACCGGCCCGGCTCCGCCCCGCCACATCAGGTCCACTGTGTCCAGTGCTGCGTGCAGACCCGTCGCGACCGCCAGTCCCCACACCACGCCCGGCAGCAGGGCGCCCGGCGCGGCCATGGCGGTCCCGGCCAACCACCACAGGCCGCCGAGCAGCGCCACGCTCGCGACGTAGAGCTGAGGCGACCCGCCGTCAGTGGCCTGCAGGGCGACTCGGCCGGCGGCGAGCAGCACCGCCCCGGCCACGGCGACGATCCCGGGCCGCACGAGGCGGGCCGCCGGAACCGCGAGGAACGCGGCGAGGAACCACACCAGCGCATAGACGCCGATGAGCTCCGCCGGTGTGCTGCCGGCCGAGCCGAAAATCGTGATGAGCGAGGGGAGAAAGACTCGCAGGACGTCTATGAGGATCGCGGCACCGAGCGTGACGCGTGCGAGGGGCGAGCGCATGACCGGCAGCCTAGGGCCAAGCCGGCGCACCGGGAAGATCCAGAACGCGTCACCTCGAGCCAGGGACGCCGGTAACGTGGCTCGCGACCTCAACCGCAGGAGTGAGGGGGGACTCCGATGCCAACGGTGACGGTCGGTGCCGAGAACGGCCACGACATCCATCTCTACTACGAGGACCACGGCGACGGGCCGCCGGTGGTGATGATCCACGGGTACCCGCTCGATGGCCACTCCTGGGAGAAGCAGCGGCGGGTGCTGCTGAAGGCCGGCTATCGGGTGATCACCTACGACCGACGGGGCTTCGGCTGGTCGAGCCAGCCCACGGTTGGCTACGACTACGACACGTTCGCCACCGACCTGAAGACCCTGATCGACACGCTGGACCTGCGCGACATCGTCCTGGTCGGCTTCTCCATGGGCACGGGCGAGGTGACCCGCTACCTGGGCCGGTACGGCTCGGACCGGGTGCGCAAAGCGGTCATGCTCGGCGCGATTCCACCGTTCCTGCTGAAAACCGACGACAACCCGGAGGGGGTCGACCGGTCGGTCTTCGAGAAGAACAAGGCCACGATCGAGGAAGACCGGTACGTCTATCTCAAGCAGTTCCTCGACGACTTCGTCAACGTCGACAAGCTGCGCGGCACCCGGGCCAGCGACGAGGTGTGGCACGCCTGGTTCAACGTGGCGGCGCAAGCCTCGGCGTACGCGACGTACGCCTGCGTCGACACGTGGCTGACCGACTTCCGGGCCGACGTGGCCGCGATCGACGTGCCCGTGCTCGTCATGCACGGCACGGAAGACCGGATCCTGCCGTTCGAGTCGACCGCCAAGCGCCTGCCTCCGCTCATGAAGGACGTCCGCGTGGTGCCGGTCGAGGGCGGCCCGCACAACATCGCCTGGACGCACGCGGAGGAGGTCAACCGCGAACTGTTGGCCTTCCTGCAGGAGTGATCCGGTAGCCGACGCCCCGGACCGTATCGCCGGCCCGCCGCGGTCAACTCGGCACGACCACGGGCGTGCCGGCGGGCGGCACCGGGCACGGCGTACGTCCGACCGGTCCCCGTCCGAACGGTCCTGGCGCGATCGCGCCCCGGCCCCCGCTCGGTCCGATAACGTCAAATGTCGATGGCCGACATACCGAGTCTCGTGCGCCGCCGGGGCCGAGCGGCCGCGGACGCGGTGAACCGCGCGCTGCGGCGCCCGCCGCAGGAGGCGTTGGCGCTGGCCCGCCGCCGCGCCCAACCCACGATCCTCACGATCGTGCGCCTCACCGTGACGGCGGTCGGGGCCTTCGTGGTGGCTCGCCAGGTGACCGGCGACGGGATCCTCGCCCCGCTGACCGCGCTGATCGTCGTCCAGGTAACCGTCTACCAGACCCTGCGGACGGCGCTGCAGCGCATCGCCAGCGTGGTCATAGGTGTCCTCGTGGCGCTGGCTCTGTCCAGAGCGCTCGGCTTCACCTGGTGGAGTCTGGGCATCGCGATCGCCGCCGCCCTCGCCGTCGGCTACGCCCTGCGGCTCGGCGACAGCGTGCTCGAGGTACCGATCAGCGCCATGCTGATCCTCTCGCTGCCCACCGAGACCGCTGTCGAGGGCCGCATCGTGGCCACGCTCATCGGCGCCGCCGCCGGTCTGACGTCCAACCTCCTGGTCGCGCCGCTGCGGGTGCAGCCGGCCGAGGAGGCGGTCGACGACCTCAGCCGTCGACTCGCCGACCTGCTGGACCAGATGGCGGCGGATCTCGAGGCGGGTCGCGGCCCGCAGCGCGCCGGGACCTGGGTAGCACGGGCCCGCGCGCTCACCGACGAGGCGAAACGGGTGGAGGGGGCGCTCGGCCAGGCCGAGGAGAGCGTCAAGCTGAACCCACGGCGCCCGCTCGTCGCCGATCCGCGGGTGTACCTGCGGGCCCGCCTGGAACGCCTGGAGCACGCCACGCTGAACGTCCGGGGGATCGCCCGCTCCCTCAACGACAGCGCCGCCCTGCCCGATCAGTCGAGCCCGATCCACGACCCCGGCACGGCTCAGCGGATCGCCCGGGAGCTGCGGGAGCTCGCCGGTGTGCTGCGAGCCTACGGACGCCTCGCCCTCTCCAAGTCCGTCGACCGGGAAGCGTTGAAGGCAGAGGCGGACCGGCACCTGGCCGGCGCCAGCGAGCGCCAGGCCGAGGTCGCCGACAGCCTGCGCAGCGAAACCACCCCCCATACTCCGGCGTGGCCGCTGCGGGGTGAGGTGCTGTCACTCCTGGAGCGCCTGCGCTCGACGCTGCAACCCGCACCGCCACGGCCCGGCCGGCGGCCCCCACCGACGGAGTCGCCGCTGCGCCGCGTCATCGACCGGACCCGTCCGCTGCGCCGCCGGATCCCGGCC
>JADGGF010000531.1 GCA_019690055.1 Micromonosporaceae bacterium | reverse complement strand
ACACCGCACTCGGCGGACACCCGCCAATCAGCCGTGTCACCAACCTGCGTGAGCAGGACACCTAGATCAACACGAGGCACACGGGCGGGTAGAGCCGGGCGGGCACACGCACGGGCACGGGCGTCACGGGAGCACGCCCGTCTCGACGAGGCGGGCGAACCGGCGCAGGGCGACGGTGAAACCCGCCTTCGACCCGGGCCACAGCACCGGCCGCAGCACTTGCCCGGCGAGCCCGGCCGGTAGCTGAAACCACTCGTGCCAGACCACGTGGGTCCGGTCGCCCCGCAACGGCGTACAGCGCATGACGCCGGGACCCCGCAGCACGGCCCCGGTGTGCACCACCCGCACCTCGTACGGCGCGTCCACCCGGTCGACCCGGATCTGGTCGCGGAGCACGGCCGGCCCGAGCGCGGTCACCGCCTCGACGAGGCTGCCCGGACCACCGTCGCCCGAGATCAGGCGGACCCGGGTCAGCGGAATCCACTCACCCTGACGTTCCCAGGCAACGAAGGCCGCGAAGACCCGTTCCACCGGGGCCTCGACCACGACCGAGGCGATCACCTCGCCTGCGCCCGGCCGCGCCGGATCCGCCTCCCCGAGCGTTCCCGGCGGCTCCTCCTCAGGCATGCGCCGGCCGGTCAGCCCCGTCGACCGCCGACGCGCCGCCGGTGCCCTCGCCAGCACGCACGGTGGCGGGGTCCATGATCGGGGCGCCGTCGGCCGCATCCTCGTTCGCGGCGACGTCGGCGACGTCCACCTGTACGGCCACGTCGGCGACGTCCACCTGTGCGGCGACATCGGCGACGTCCAAGGGGTCGGCCGCCACCGGCTCGCGGCGGCGCAACGATCCCTCGCGCGGCAGCTCCGGCTCGGCCGGAACCGTACGGTCATGATCCGCCGCGACCGTACGGTCAGAGCCATCCTCGCCCGCGCGGCCATCCGGGCTCTCGCCCGACGCGGCCAGCCGGGTCTCGCCGAGGTCGACCACGGGCTCGGGCGAGCCCCACGAGCCGCTGGTGGTCTCTGGGCTGGTCGTGTCCGGGCCGGTGCTGTCCCTCTCCGGGGTCGAGGCCGCCTCCCGGGCCTTGCGCAGCAGCTCGGCGTCCTCCAGGCGACCCTCCCGCAGGGCGGCCACCTCGGCCTCGAGAACGGCGATCATCTCGTCCTTGTACCCGAGGTCGTACGCCACGCGGCGCAGCATCCGGTCCACCTGCGCCATGCGGTACCCGCGCAGGGCGACATCGAAGCGGATCTCCTTGAGGTCGTCCTCGTGGAGGGAGCGGTCGTTCGGCAGCGGACGGGCCCGCCCGTCCGGCTCGGCCGGCACCAGGCCTGGGTCGTCGCCGGAGAGCAGCGACACCACGCCGTAGACCAGCCCGCCGATGACGAGGACCACCACCAGCACGAGCAGGAGCGTCGCCATGATGCCGATCGTGGCATGGCCGGCTATGGCCGCGCGATCCACCCGTACGAACTGGACCGCTCCGCGACCCGGACGGCCGACCGTGGGGGCGGGGGTCGCGCCCCGGTTACGGGCCGGAGGGCGCCGCTTCGCCGGGCTGGGGCTCGGGGACCTGGCCGAACTCGATCGCCAGCTCCGCCACCTGCCGACCCCGGAACCGCAGATAGATGTGCCCGGTACCGCCCGCGTCCCACTCGAACGCGGCGATCACCGCGTCGCTCCCGAGCACCTGCAGCCCGGTCAGCGCCATCGTGTCCGACGGAGGCTGAGTGGCGTACGCCTCGGCGATCGCGCTCCGGCCGATGAATGGCCCGATGGGGACGTTGTCAAAGCGCATGACCGCGTCCTCGGTGAAATTTTCGAGAAACGGGCCGTAGTTACCGGATGAAACCGCGGCATTGAAAAGTTCGACATGCCGCTCAACGAGCCGTTGCAGACCACGCTCCGTCACGGAGCGAACGCTATCCGAAGTCCTCAAGCGCGTCGAGAGCATCGTCGACGGATGAGACCACACGAATCGCCGAACGGCCGGTCGGTCGCACGAAACCGGCCTCAACCAGACCGTTCAGCCACTCCAACAGACCGGTGAAGAAGTCGTCCTGGTTCAACAGCACGATGCGCTTGTTGTGCAGGCCGAGTGTGGCCGTGGTCCAGACCTCGAACAACTCGTCGAGCGTACCGAGCCCGCCGGGCAGCACCAGGAACGCGTCGGCCCGGTCGATGAGGATGGTCTTGCGGGCCGCCATCCCGTCGGTGATGACCAGCTCATCGGCGTCGTGGTCGGCCACCTCCAGGTCGACCAGGCTCTGGGGAATCACCCCGAAGGTGTGTCCGCCCGCGGCCCGGGCGCCTGTGGCGAGCGTGCCCATCATGCCCACGCAGCCGCCGCCGGAGACCACCTGGTGCCCCCGCTTGGCCAGCTCGGCCCCCACCTCGCGGGCGAGGTCCAGCCAACGCCGATCGATACTCGTGGACGACGCGCAGAAGACGCAGATCGCGGCCATCAGTCGACCGTCTCCCGCCCCGCAGCCTGTTGGATGTACGCCACCGCGTCCTCCGGGTCATCCGTGAGATAGAGCAGATTGAGATCGTCGGCCCCGATGTGCCCCGCGGCCTGCAATCCGTCGCGAAGCCAGTCGATCAGACCCTGCCAGAAGTAGGTGCCGAGCAGCACCACCGGGAACCGGGTGACCTTGCGGGTCTGCACCAGGGTAAGCGCCTCGAACATCTCGTCCATTGTCCCGTACCCGCCGGGCAGGACACAGAACGCGTGCGCGTACTTGACGAACATCATCTTGCGCACGAAGAAGTACCGGAAGTGCATGGCGATGTCGAGGTACTCGTTGAGCCCCTGCTCGAAGGGCAGCTCGATGCCCAGCCCGACCGACAGCCCGCCGGCCAGGGTGGCCCCCCGGTTGACCGCCTCCATCACGCCCGGCCCGCCGCCGGTGATGACCGCGTACCCCGCGGTGGCCAGCGCCGAGCCGAGCCGCTCGCCCAGCTCGTACGGCTCGCTGTCCGGCTTGGCCCGAGCCGAGCCGAAGACGCTCACCGCCGGCGGCAGCTCCGACAGGGTGTCGAAGCCATCCACGAACTCCGACAGGATGCGCAGGCTTCGCCAGGATTCCCGGGGCCGCCAGTCCTCCGGCCCCCGGGTCAGCAGGTGCTCGTCGGCCGTGGCACCGGGAGCCCGGTACAGCCGAGGCGCGGGCCCCGCCCCCCGTCGCCCCGGTCGCGGAGGTTGCTGCTGCATGAGGCACACCGTAGCCCGCTGACCCGCCCGGCTGTTTGTGTCATGAAGGACGCCGTGCGGTCACATTTCCCCACCAAAGCATAAGT
>JADGGF010000027.1 GCA_019690055.1 Micromonosporaceae bacterium | reverse complement strand
GCCCCGGGGGCGGTCCGTCGGGACCGGGCGGAGGTGGCTACGACTGGCCGGAGCGGTCGGCTCCGCCACCGCAGCGCAAGCCGCGGCGTGGCCTGATCATCACCCTGGTCACGGTGGCGGTCCTGGCCGTCGTCGGGGTCGGTTCGTACATCGGCCTGGCGCTGGATCGCAGCGGGGCCGACTACCGGGTCGGTGCCTGCGTGAAGAAGGAGGGCGCCACGGCGGTCGTCGTCGACTGCTCCGAGCCGGAGGCGTACCGGATCGTCTCGGCGGTCGACTCGCAGGCCGACTGCCAGGACGTCACCCAGCCGTGGCTGGAGGTTCGCGAGCCCACCGGCGGCCGCTCCGCCCGGTGCCTGGTCCCCGCGGCTGGCTGACGGCCGGCTGGTCGGACATCGACGTATCCCGCTCGAGGTCCGGTCGGGCGCTTCGGACCTGGGTCAACGCGACGGCCGGTCGGGCGGCCTACCCGGTCGGGGCGGTTGGGTGGCCGCCCCGCCAGCGGCCGCCGGCGGTCCGGCATGATGATCCGCATGACTCGGGTTCGGGCGCCGGAGCTGCGCGGGCGTGGTTGGTTGAACACCGGGGGTCGGTCGTACTCCATCACCGACTTCCGGGGTCGCATCGTCCTGCTCGACTTCTGGACGTTCTGCTGCATCAACTGTCTGCACGTCCTGGACGAGCTGCGCCCGCTGGAGGAGCGCTACCACGATGTGCTCGACGTGATCGGCGTGCACTCGCCCAAGTTCGAGCACGAGCGCGACCCGGCGGCCCTCGCCGCCGCCGTGCAGCGGTACGGCGTCACGCACCCGGTGCTGGACGACCCGGACCTGCGCACCTGGGACCAGTACGCGGCGAAGGCCTGGCCGACGCTGTGCGTGGTGGATCCGGAGGGGTACGTCGTCGCCTCGATGGCCGGAGAGGGGCACGCCGACGGGCTGGCCCGGCTGATCGAGGAGCTCGTGCGCGAGCACACCGCGCGGGGCACGTTGCGTCGAGGCGACGGCAGCTACGTCCCGGCGCCCGAGCCGGGCACGGACCTGCGCTTCCCGGCCAAGGCGATCGTCGGGCCGGCGGGTGAGCTGCTCGTCGCCGACGCGGCGCACCACAGCATCGCTGTGCTCGACGGCCTCGAGATTGTGGCGCGGCGCATCGGGTCGGGGCGGCGGGGCCGGGCGGACGGGCCGGCCGAGACCGCCGAGTTCTCGGAGCCGAACGGGCTGTGCCGGCTGCCGGCCGACGTCGCCGCGACCGTCGGGTACGACCTGGTCGTCGCCGACACGGTGAACCACCTGCTGCGTGGGGTCCGGTTGGACACCGGGGAAGTGTCCACAGTGGCCGGTACCGGACGCCCCTGGCGGGGCACGGTCGACTTCGATGCTCACCCCGCGCTCGACGTCGATCTTTCCTCACCGTGGGACGTGGTCTGGTACGACGGTCGGGTCATCGTGGCGATGGCCGGCATCCACCAGCTGTGGTGGTTCGATCCGGTGCGGTCGACCGCCGGCGTGTACGCCGGAACCACCGTGGAGGCGCTGCGCGACGGCCCGCTGGAGCAGGTCTTCATGGCGCAGCCGTCGGGCCTGTCCGTCTCGGCCGACGGGAGCACACTGTGGATCGCCGACTCCGAGTCGTCGGCCCTGCGCTACGTCCGGGACGGGCAGATGGGCACGGCGATCGGCCAGGGCCTGTTCGACTTCGGGCACATGGATGGCAAGGGCGGCGAGGCGCTGCTGCAGCACCCGCTGGGCGTGGCCGCCTTGGCCGATGGCACGGTCCTGATCGCCGACACGTACAACGGTGCGGTCCGCCGCTACGACCCGGCGACCGACCTGGTCTCGACCGTGGCCACGGGGCTGGCGGAACCGAGTGGCATCACGGTGCTGCCCGACGGCGGCCTCGTCGTGGTCGAGTCGGCGGCCCATCGCCTGGTACCCCTGAGCCTGACCGAGGGCCTGACCGCGGAACCCGTACGGCTGCGGACCGAACGGCCGCCCACGCTGCTCGCCCCCGGTGAGGTGTCGCTGCGGGTTGTCTTCACCCCGGCCCCCGGGCAGAAGCTGGACGAGACGTACGGGCCGTCGACCCGGCTGGAGGTCTCCGCGTCGCCGCCCGAGCTCCTCGTGTCCGGCGCCGGGGTCGGCACCGAACTGGAGCGGACGCTGGTCTTGTCGTCCACTGTGGAGCGAGGCGTGCTGCAGGTTGTGGCCCGGGCCGCCACCTGTGACGACGACGGAGAGCACGCGGCGTGCTACCTCACTCGTCAGGACTGGGGCGTCCCGATCATCGTCACTCCGGACGGGGCCAGGCGGCTGCCGCTCATCCTGCGCGGCCTCGACGACCAGTAGCACCCGGCCCGGCACCGTGCGGCGGCCGGCCAGCCGAGCCGACATGTACGCATTTCGGGCGGGAATTCGGCCAAATGGGCGACCCAGCGACCGTAACGCACCGCCATTTTCACGACGACAGTCGGGTAATGGTCAGCATTCGTGGTTGCTTCAGTTGATCACGAAGTCGTAGGGTACTTGTAGCATCAAGCAGGCGGCTGATTGGCGCCTGCGTTGGGCCAGACTCATCAGCGGTACTGGCCTGACGATTTCGGCTTTACCCCACTTCTCCGGAAACGGTCATGACGTTGATGGTTGCTGGGGTCGCCTGTCTCGCCGTTTCTTCGGTGTGGCACGTGAGTCTTGCTCTGTTGTCGGCGCGCGAGGCCTCTCGGTGGGCTGCCGGGGCCACAGCAGCGTCTGACGACGTGCAGCCGGGTGGCGGTTCGTCGGCGGCTCCGTCTTTTCTGTGGTTGGTGTTGGTCAACCCGGCGCCGGCGGCGCTGGCGGCGGTGCGCGCGGCTGGGTTGTGGTTGCGGTGCCGGATTCGGGCTGTGGTGGTCGTGTCCGACCTGTCGCTGCATGAGCGGGCGGATCACGCGGATATGCACCGACTCGTGGTGCCACCCCGGCTGGATCGCGCGGAGGTGCTCAACCGGGCATACCGCCTGATCCGGGCCCGGTGTCGGGACTACGGCGAGGATCCGGCGCGCACGGTGGTCGGCATCATCGATGCCGGCGCGGTGCCGGATGAGCGTCTGGCCGTGGCGGTGTGGCGGGCGTTTCGCGAGCCTGGCGTCGGCGCGGTGCAGGCACGGCTGCAGATTGTGGGCGCTGGCGCGCTCGGCGCCGCCGAACAGTACGAGCGCGGAGTCCTCGCCGACGCGGTGAATCTTCTGCGCAGTCGGCGGGGCCGGGCCCGGCTGGGCGTCAACGGGGCGTTCGTGCGGTTGTCCGAGCTGTCGCGGCTCGGGCCGCGGCCGTGGCGGCCGGGGGCGCCCGACGACTACGGCCTGAGCCTGCGCCTGCGCCGTCTGGGAGTGCTGATCCGGCACTGTGCCGATGCTCGGGTGTTCGCCCGGGGTACGGATCAGCGCGTCATCGTGCGCCAGTACACCCGCACGGTGCAGGGCCGGTTGCGGGCGCGGCACATCGCCGGGTGGGTGGTGCCGGGCGTTGTCGTCATGTGGGTTCTCGCGGCGTTCGCGGCTGCGGCTTGGCGGCTTCTCGTGGCGCCGTCCGAGCCACCGGCCGACGCATCCCGGTGGTCCACGCTGCTGTGGACGGCGATGGCCATGGATACGCCGTCCTGGTCGGCGCTGCTGCAGGCGGCGGCGCTATGGGCCGGCGCGGCCGTGGCCCCGGTCGTCGTCTGGTGGGTCGCCCGTCATGACCTCGCCGTCGGCAATCTGGTTCGCGGTGCGGTGGGCCGGCCGCTGCTCCTGCTGGTGCGCCCGCTGGCGTTCGGGCTTGCGCTCGGCCGATCCCTGCTGCGGCTGCGGACCGGGGATTCCGTCGGGGCGCCGATCGTGATGTCTCCGTTGGCCGGTTCGGACGCGCCGCGGGCGGAGGCGGTCTTTGTCGACGCCACCGGGCGGCGACGTCGTCGACTGTGGACGGTGGCGTACGGGACGAGCCTGGCCAGCATGACGTACGTCGTGGTGGCCGGTGTCGGTGGTGATGCCCGTCTACAACGAGCGGGAGAACATCGCGGCCGCGGTTCGGTCGATCGCGTGTGGTGACTATCCGGGGATTGAGGTGGTGGTCGTCAACGACGGCTCCACCGATGACAGCGCGGCCATCGTGGCCGGTCTGGGCCTGCCCAACGTGCGGCTGATCAGCATTCCCAACGGGGGCAAGGCGAACGCGCTTAACGTCGGCATCGCCCACGCCAGCCACGACATCATCGTGATGGTTGACGGCGACACCGTGCTCGAGCCGGACTCGCTTCGCATGCTGGTGCAGCCGTTCGCCGACCCCCGCGTCGGTGGGGTGGCCGGCAACGTGAAGGTGAGCAACCGCCGCGGCCTGATCGGCAAGTGGCAGCACATCGAGTACGTGATCGGGTTCAACCTCGACCGGCGGCTGTTCGAGCTGATGCAGTGCATGCCGACCATTCCCGGGGCCATTGGCGCCTTCCGGCGTCAGGCCCTGCGCGACGTCGGAGGGGTGCGTGATCGCACGCTGGCCGAGGACACCGACCTGACCATGGCGGTCATCCGTGCTGGGTGGAAGGTGGTGTACGAGGAGCGGGCCCGGGCCTGGACCGAGGCTCCGCACACCCTGCGTCAGTTGTGGCGGCAACGGTACCGGTGGAGCTACGGCACCATGCAGGCTATGTGGATCCACCGCGGCGCGATCCGCGACTCCGGACCCTCCGGCCGCTTCGGCCGCCTCGGCCTGCCCTTCCTGGCCGCGTTCGGGATCGTCTTCCCCCTGCTCGCCCCGATCGTCGACATCATGACCATCTACGGCCTCGCGGTCACCGGTAGCCTCACCGCCGGCCTGGGCTGGCTGGCCATGCTCGGCCTGCAGTTGATCACCGCCGTCGTCGCCTTCCGGCTCGACCGGGAGCCGCTGCGTCCCCTGTGGAGCCTGCCCCTGCAACAGTTCGTCTACCGGCAGCTCCTCTACATCGTCCTCGTGCGCTCGGTCGCCGCCGCCCTGGCCGGCGTCGCCCTGCGCTGGCACAAACTCCACCGCACCGGCGCCGCCGCCGCCCACGCGTCCGGTGCCGCTTCCGGGAACACCTGAGCTCAGTCTGCGACAGGGCGACGGGCGCTCGGTGGCGAGCGCTCACACCTTGTGAGAGGTTGGCAGCTGTGGGAGAACTCGGTCGTCGCGTGCTGCCGTGCCGTGCTGGCGCGGCACTGGCGATTGCTGTCCTCATTGGACTGTCAGCGTGCACGTCCGGGCCCGTGAGGGAGGTGTCGTCCCTGCCGACACGGGAGGCCACCGCGACGACGGCGGCCCCCTCCGTGCCGACGGCGGCCCCCTCCGTGCCGGCGGGGGGACCCGTCGCTACCGCTAGCGTCCGGGCCTTCATCACCGGGTACTCGTATTTCGACAACACGCCTCCCGGTTCAACCCAGGTCTCCCACCCCGTGCTGCACGCGGTGGCGGGTGGCCGGGGCACCTACGACGATCCCATCACGGTCGCAGTGGGCCACGTGCGTGAAGGTGATGTCGACCTCCTGGACTGGCCGGCCGGCACTCGCTTCTACGTGCCGAACCTGCGCCGGTATCTGATCGTGGAGGACACGTGCGGCGACGGGGAACGGCCGCAGGAGGGTCCCTGCCACACCGGCTACCCCGCGGGGGCGACCACGTGGCTTGATGTGTGGGTCGGCGAGGAGGGCGGCACCACCCGGGGCGCCGAGCGCTGCATGCAGAAGATCACCGGCGTCTGGGACGTGATCGTCGATCCCGACCCGGGCTTCGCGGTTGACCCCGGTGACATCTACGCTCCAGCGGATGCTGGGTCGTCGGACACGACGGCCACGGGCTGCACCGATACGTACGGTGACGAGATCAGCCGCGTCGGTTAAGGCGCGATTGGCTCCTCAGTCGATGGTCGTACGTGGTTTGCCGGAGCCGCCGGGTCCCGAGGGCGCCGGCGCCGCTAAGCCCGATCAACGAACGGCGCCAGCGGCACGCCCGCCGCGACCAGGGAGTCCCGGACCCGTGTGGCCATCTCCACCGCGCCGGGTGTGTCGCCGTGCACGCAGATCGACTCGACGGTGCCGGCGGTGGCGAGCCGGACCGCCTGCGCGACCACGGCGTCCACATCGGACAGGACGGCGCCCGGCTCGCGGCGTGGGACGAGCGTGCCGTCGGGGCGGTAGGCGCGGTCGGCGTATCCCTCGGGCACGACGCGCAGGCCCGCCTCGGTCGCGACTCGGGCCAGCACCGACCCGGGCAGGCACAGCACCGGCAGCGACCGGTCATAGTCCACGATGGACTGCACCACGGCGCCGGCCTGGTCCTCGTCGACCATGGCCGTGTTGTAGAGCGCGCCGTGGGGCTTGACGTAGCGAACCCGCGTGCCGGCGATGCGGCAGAAGGCGTCGAGCGCACCGATCTGGTAGACGACGTCGTCGCGGAGCTGCGCCGGGTCGTAGTCGATGCGCCGCCGGCCGAACCCGGGCAGGTCCCGGTAGCTCACCTGTGCCCCGATCACCACGCCGCGCTCGGCCGCCTGGCCGCAGACCCGGCGCATGATCGTCGGATCCCCGGCGTGGAAGCCGCAGGCAACGTTGGCACTGGACACAAGGGACAGCAGCGCCTCGTCGTCGCCGAGCCGCCACGCGCCGAAGCCCTCCCCGAGGTCGGCGTTCAGGTCCATGACCGCTCCCCCGCCGACACATCGCCCGTCGGGACTGACGACCCGGTCGGGCCGTCGTCCGTCGATGACGGCGGTCCCGCGGCGTGGTCCGGTGCCGACGGTCCGCGCGCGTGGCCTGGCCACGGCACGAACCGGATCGTCGTGCCTGGACGCGCCTGGGCGAGCAGCGGCAGGTCCACGCGCTCCACCACCGCGATGACGGGGTACCCGCCGGTGGTCGGGTGGTCGGCCAGGAAGACCAGCGGCTGTCCGTCGGCCGGCACCTGGATGGCGCCGAGCACAATCCCCTCGCTCGGCAGCTCCCCCGGCGTAGCCCGGGTCAGCTCCGGGCCAGCGAGCCGGGCCCCGACCCGGTTGCTCTTCGGCGTCATGACGTACGGCTGCCCCAGCAGCGCGTCGCGGGCGGCCACGCTGAACCAGTCGTGGCGGGGTCCCAGCCGGATACGTACAGTTATCTTCATCCATGTCTGGTCGGGCGCCGGCCGGCCCGCACCGCCGGTGGTGCCGGAAGGGGCGACGTCGGTGGCGCCGGCGTGGGGTCGGCCGATCGGCAGGACGAAACCGGCCCGCAGTGGCGGAGGCCCCAGGCCGGAGAGCGTGTCCGTGGCCCGGCTGCCCAGGACCGGGGCGACCGTGATCCCGCCGGCGACGGCCACATAGGACCGTACGCCCGTCCGGGCCGGGCCCACCTCGATGACCGCTCCGGTGGGAACCGTGACCGGGGCGTCGAAGGCCACCGGCTGACCGTCCACAGTGACCGGTGCCACCGCTCCGGCGACCGCGATCGTCAGGTCGGCCTCGGCGCGCAGGGTGACCCCGGTGAGGGTGGTCTCCAATCCGGCCGCGGATGGTGGGTTGCCGACCAGGGCGTTGGCGCGGGCGAGCGCGGGAGCGTCCAGAGCGCCGGACCGGGCGATCCCGAGGTGCGCGTACCCGGGTCGGCCGAGATCCTGAATCGTGGTGAGCAGGCCCGGCTTCACGATGGCGAGCACCGCGCCTCCTCTCCGGAAGCCGAGGCCACGTCGCCCATAGAGTCCACAGTGGACCTACCGGCGGGCGCGGTGGCGACGAAGCGGACGCGGGTCCCGGGGGTGAGCAGCGCCGGCGGGGTGCTGGCGGGGTCGAAGAGCGTCATTTCGGTCCGGCCGACCAGGTTCCACCCGCCCGGGGACGGCGTGGGATAGACGCCGGCGTACGTGTCGGCGAGCCCGACCGAGCCGGCGGGGACCCGGGTGCGCGGGGTGGCCCGACGGGGCACGGCGAGCGACGCAGGCAGTCCGGTCAGGTAGGCGAACCCCGGGGCGAAGCCGCAGAAGGCCACCCGGAACGCGGTCTGGGTCAACCGGTCGGCCACGCCCGCCGGGTCGGTGCCCCAGCGCTGCGCCACCTCGTCGAGGTCGGGGCCGTCGAAGACCACCGGGATCTCGATGAGCGGTCCGTCCTGGTCGGTCGATGGCGCCGGCCGCCAGCCCCGGACCGCCTCGGCGACCCCGGCAGGGTCGGCCAGGCCGTCGAGCAGCACCGTACGGGCCCCGGGAACGATGTCGACCACGACCAGTTCCCCGGCGTCCCGGCGGCGGGAGAGTTCCGTGAACCAGGCGGGCGGGTCGTCGACCTCCAGCAGCAGCGCCTCCCCGCCGACCGCGCGTACCCGCATGTCCGCCTCCGCTGCTTCTCCGGTAGAGATGACGCGATCCATCATCGGCCATCGAGGCGGGTGCGCGGCGATGTTGGTCACTACCTTCTGGTAACTTACGGTTCCGTAACCGTACGATGCCGACATGACGACTGCGGTCCGGCTGCGGCCGGCAGACCTCGGCAAGCCCCGGATGCGCGGCTGGCTGCATACGTACGGCTTCGTGGTCGCGCTCGCGGCCGGGGCCGTGCTCTGCGGTCTCGCCGCCACCCGGCCCGACCGCGCCACCCTGGTCAGTTGCGTGATCTACAGCGTGAGCGTCGCCGCGATGTTCGGCGTGAGCGCGCTCTACCACCGGCGGGTGTGGTCGCGCCGCGGGTTCGCGCTGATGCGACGGCTCGACCACGCGACGATCTTCCTGTTCATCGCGGGCACCTATACGCCGTTCAGCGTCCTGCTGCTGCCCGCGGACCGGGCGACGGTCATCCTCGCCGTGGTCTGGGGCGGCGCCGTCGCCGGCGCGGCGATGAAGCTGGTCTGGCCGCACGCGCCCCGGTGGGCCTCGGCCCCGCTCTACGTCGCGTTGGGCTGGGTCGCAGTCGCCGTGCTTCCCGACCTGCTGCGCGCGGGCGGAGTGGCGGTGCTGGTGCTGCTCCTGCTCGGCGGAGTGACGTACACGGCCGGCGCCGTCGGCTACGCCCTACGCTGGCCCACGGGCTGGCCCCGCGTCTTCGGCCACCACGAGTTCTTCCATGCCGCCACCCTGCTGGCGGCCCTCGCTCACCACGTGGCGGTCTACCTCGCCCTGTACGCGTAGCCGTCCACTCCACCCTTCGTGGGCGCCCTTGGGTCAGGCCTCTGTGACAGGCCTTGTGTCAAGGAAGGACTCCCTCTTGACGCCACATGCACAACAAGGCGTCCCTCCTGACACCCAGCCGCCTGACCCGGGTTGACGAACCGGCGGTTCGGTGGGCATAGTGCTTTCACTAGTCAACTAGTGAAAGTCGGTCAGCGCCTGTGATCGAGTTCCGGATCGACCGAAAGTCGGGGGTCGCTGCCTACCTGCAGCTGGTCCAGCAGGTCACGCAGGCCCTGCGCCTCGGACTGCTGCAACCGGGGGACCAGCTGCCCACCGTGAAAGAAGTGGTGGCCGCGACCGCCATCAACCCCAACACCGTGCAGAAGGCTTACCGGGAGCTGGAGCACGCTGGCCTCGTCGAGGCCCGCCGCGGCGTGGGCACCTTCATCGTCCGGTCCCTGGGTCGCGGGGCCGGCGCCGCCGACGGGGACCTGCGCGCGGACCTGGTCGCGTGGACGGAGCGGGCCCGGGCCGCCGGCTTGGAGCGCGAGGACGTCGAGGCGCTCACCAAGTCGGTCATCGATGAGCAGTTCCCGTGACGAGCACCGTCACGCGCGAGCGCCTCTCCGGACGCCCGCCCGGTCAGGCCGATCGCCTGGTCCCAGTCAACGCCCTACACGTTCCATGAACGCGACAAAGGAGGGTCGGCCGTGCACGACGCCCAGGACGTGCCTGCCCTGACGGCCACCGGACTGTCCTGCCGCTTCCGCCGACCATGGCGCCCCGGCCGGCGGGCGGAGCGGGTGGTCTGGGCCCTGCGCGAGTGCGAGCTCACCCTGCCGGCCGGGCGCATCGCCGCACTCGTCGGTCCGAACGGCGCCGGCAAGAGCACCCTCATGCGGATCGCGGCCGGGATCGTACGCCCGACCGCCGGTGAGGTCCGCATCTTCGGCGAGCCGCCGGGCACCCAGGGGACCCACGCTCGGCTGGCCTTCCTCGCCCAGGACAAGCCGCTCTACCGCGGCTTCACGGTGGCCGAGCTGCTGCGGGCCGGCGCCGAACTGAACGCCCGGTGGGACGCCGCCTACGCCCGGCGCCTGGTGGAGGAGGCGGGCGTGCCGCTGGACGCCCGGGCCGCCACACTCTCGGGCGGGCAGCGCACCCGGGTCGCCCTCGCGCTCGCGCTCGGCCGCCGGCCCGACCTGGTGCTGCTCGACGAGCCGCTGGCCGACCTGGACCCGTTGGCCCGGCAGGAGGTGATGGGCTGCCTGCTGGCCGAGGTGGCCGAGCACGGGCTGACCGTCGTTCTCTCCTCGCACGTCCTGGCCGAGCTGGACGGCGTCTGTGACTACCTGCTGGTGCTGGCCGGGGGCCGGGTCCGCCTGGCTGGGGACGTGGAGGACCTGCTGGCTCAACACCACCTGCTGATCGGCCCGGCCGAGTCGATGCCGTTCCCGGCCTCGGCGGTGGTGGAGCGCCGGGTCACCGGCCGGCAGGCGACAGTGCTGCTGCGGACGCCCTGGTCCGGGGGTGGCGACGCTTGGCAGCGCGTGACGCCGTCGTTGGAGGAGCTCACGCTCGCCTATCTGCGGGCCGCCCGCGTCGACGCCGGCACCGGTGCGGACGCCGCCGGCCGGGACCAGACGAAGGATCGGACGAAGGTGGTGGCGGCGTGATCTGGGTGGCGTGGCGCCAGCAGCGCATACAGATTCTGGTGTCGGTCGGTCTGGTGGGCCTGCTCGCCCTGGCCCTGGTCGTCGTGCGCTTCGCCGTGACCTCCGACCTGGCCGCGCTGGGCCTGGCCGGGTGCTGGCAGACGGCCGAGGGCTGCGTTGGGGCCGGGCTGGACGAGGTCATAGACAGGTACCGACTCATCAACGCCAGCTACGAGTTCGTGGGTATGGTCCTGCCCGCCCTGCTGGGCCTGTTCGTCGGCGCCGCGATGTTCGCCCGGGAGATCGAGCAAGGTACCCACATCTTCAGCCTGACCCAGTCGGTCAGCCGGACCCGATGGTGGACCACCAAGGCGCTGGTCGGCGGGCTGCCCGTGGTCGCGGCGATGTCCGGCCTCGGCCTGCTCGCCGGTTGGGCCCGCGAGCCGATGGCCTGGCTGGTACCTGGCCGCCTGTTCACGCCCCGGTTCGAGATCGAGGGGCTGACCCCGGGCGCGTACACACTGCTCGCGGTGTCGGTCGGCGTGGCGCTCGGGCTCTGGCTGCGCAACACCCTGGCCGCGATGGCGGTGACGCTCGCCCTCTACGTCGCGGTGGTCGGCGGCCTCGCGACCACGGCCCGGGCTCACTACGCCCCGCCGGTCCGGCACGTCGAGACATTTACCGTGATGCCATCGTACCCACTGGGCGACGGTTGGCTCATCGACGAGGGTTACCTGAACGACGACGGCGAGCGGGTCGAGGTCACCTTCCGCGAATGCTGGACCCGCCTGGGCCGTAATGATGAGTTGATCGACCCGCAAGAGTTGCTGGAGACGTGCTTCCGCGAGGCGGGGGCCGTGGCGTACCTGCTCGTCTACCACCCGGCCGACCGGTACTGGCGGTTCCAGGCCACGGAGGCGGGCATCGTCGGGGCGCTGAGCGTGGGCGTGCTGGGTTCGGCCGCACTGGCGGTCCGTCGCCGCCTGTGGTGACTCGCGCGCCGCGGTCCCGTCGGCGGCGGCGGACGGGCAGGATGAAGGCGTGAGCATTCGAACGCTGGTGATCCTGCGCCACGCCAAGGCGGCCACCCCGGAGGGTGTCGCCGACCCGGACCGCCCGCTCTCCGACCAGGGGCAGGCCGACGCGTCGGCCGCCGGCGCCTGGCTCGCCCAGAGCGGGCTCCAGCCGGATCTGGTGCTCTGCTCGCCGGCGCTGCGGACCCGCCAGACCTGGCACGCCGTGGCGCTCGGCCTCGTCGCCGAGGGAGCATCCGGCTCGGCCGACCTCACGGAGCCAGCGCAGTCGGCGGCCGCGGTGACGGCGCCGGAGGTCCGCTACGAGCCGGCCCTCTACGGGGCCTCGGTGCGTACGCTGCTCGCCTCGGTGCGCGCGGCGTCACCGCAGGCCACCACGGTGCTCCTCATTGGACACAACCCGGGGCTCTCGGCGCTCTCCGCCGCGCTCGACCCAGAGCACGCCGACGCCGAGGGCCTGCGCACCGCCGGGATCGCCGTGCACACGTTCAGCGGCGACTGGACCGACCTGACCACCGGCGCGGCCCCATTGACAGCCGCCCACACCGCCCGCGCCCCTGCCTGAAGCGCGTTGATCTAGGGCGTAGAGTGGTGGTTGAAGATCAACTCACCACCCCAAGCCCTAGATCAACGGGGTAAGTGGTCGGTCAGAAGGCCTCTTCGGGGAGGTCCATGATGTCCAGCGTCGTGGACTCGACGATGCGCCGGTCGCTGCTCAGGCGCGGCAGCACCTCCCGGGCGAAGAACCGGGCTGTGGCGACCTTGCCCTGGTAGAAGTGCCGGTCGGCCTCGGAGACACCGTCGCGGGCCAGGGCGGCCAGGGCCACCTCGGCCTGGCGCTGCAGCAGCCACCCGACGATGAGGTCGCCGAGGGCGAGCAGGATGCGCCGGGACGACAGGCCGACCTTGTAGATCTGCCGGGGGTCCTCAGCCATCCCGCCGAGCCAGGTCATCACCGCGCCGAGCATGGCCTCGGCGTCGGCTAGCGCCGTAGCCAGGGCCAGCCGCTCCTCCTTGAGCTGACCGTTCCCGGCCTCGGCGGCGATGAACTCCTTGATCTCGTTGGCAACGATGCCTATGGCCCGACCGCCGTCCTTCACGATCTTGCGGAAGATCAGGTCGAGGCTCTGGATGGCGGTCGTGCCCTCGTAGAGCGTGTCGATCTTCGCGTCGCGGACGTACTGCTCGATCGGGTAGTCCTGCAGGTACCCCGAGCCGCCGAAGGTCTGCAGCGACTCGTGGCCCAGCAGCTCGTACGCCCGCTCCGAGCCGCATCCCTTGACCAGCGGGAGCAGCAGGTCGTTGACCGCGTCCGCGAGCTTGGCGCCGGCCTCGTCGCCCGCGTGCTCGGCCAGGCGGGCCTTGTCCTGCCACCACGCCGTGTAGGCGACCAGGGCCCGCAGCCCCTCGGCGTACGCCTTCTGCAGCGCGAGCGAGCGGCGGACGTCCGGGTGGTGCGTGATGGTGACCCGGGGCGCGGTCTTGTCGGTCATCTGCAGCATGTCCGCGCCCTGCACCCGGGACTTTGCATATTCAAGCGCGTTGAGGTAGCCGGTGGAGAGCGTCGCGATCGCCTTGGTGCCGACCATCATCCGGGCGTACTCGATGACGAGGAACATCTGCCGGATGCCGTCGTGCACGTCGCCCATGAGCCAGCCCTTCGCCGGCACACCGTTGCCGCCGAAGGTCAGCTCGCAGGTGTTCGATACCTTGATGCCCATCTTGTGCTCGACGTTGGTGGCGAAGACGCCGTTGCGCTCGAGCAGCTCGCCGGTCTTCGGGTCGAACAGGTACTTGGGCACGATGAACAGCGACAGGCCCTTGGTGCCGGGGCCACCCACGCCGGGCACGCCCACGGGCCGGGCCAGCACGTAGTGAATGATGTTCTCGCTCAGGTCGTGCTCGCCGCTGGTGATGAACCGCTTGACCCCCTCGATGTGCCACGAGCCGTCGGGCTGCGGAATGGCGCGCGTGCGGCCGGCGCCGACGTCGGACCCGGCGTCGGGCTCGGTGAGAACCATCGTCGCCCCCCAGCCCTTCTCGACGAAGAGCTTGGCCCACTCCTTCTGTTCCGGCGTGCCCTCGCGGTAAAGGGTGTGCGCGAACGACGGGCCGGAGGCGTACATCCACACGGGGGCGTTGGCGCCGAGGATCAGCTCGGCCAGCAGCCACCACAGCATGCGGGGCGCGTTGGAGCCACCGAGGCCGGGCGGCAGGTCCAGGCGCCAGAACTCCGCGTTCATGAACGCCTGGTATGAACGGTGGAACTCGGGCGGGAGTTTCGCCGTGTGGGTGGCCGGGTCGAAGACGGGCGGGTTTCGGTCACCGACCTCGTAGCTCGCGGCGAGGTCCTCGCGGGCCAGACGGTCGACTTCGGCCAGCACGCTGCGGGCCGTCTCCTCGTCGATCTCCGCGAAGGGACCGCGACCCAGTGCGGACGTCTCCGCGAAGACCTCGAACAGGTTGAACTCGATGTCGCGCAGGTTGCTGCGGTAGTGGCTCATCTGGTTCCGCTCCTGTCGTCTCGGGCCGACGCGACGGCCCCCGTCAAGGGTTACTCGACGGTAACAGCAGCATATTACTGGCGGGTAGCGTCGGCAACCACGGGTGCTTCTGTGCAGGAAGGACGCCCTCTTGACGCCTGGTGCACAACAAGGACGCCTTCCTGACACCGGGGGGCCACCGCGCGCCAGCGCAGTCACCGAACTACATCGGTGTCGTTTGGCTTCACGAACGACACGAGATGTGTAAAGGGGCTGATTTGTGAAGACGAACTGGATTCGCGGGTACGCCTACGTGGGCCGCCACCGCGCGGAACCCGATCCGGTGACCAGGTCAGGGACGGCTGACGGCGGTCCCGCCGATCTCCCAGCTGGGGACCGCGGGTTCCGCGGGCGGCGCGGCACCGGTGTACTCGAGCAGGAGCAGGGCGATGTCGTCATCGAACTGACCCCGCACCCACTCGACGAGGGCGCTCTCGAGCGACGCGAGACCGTGCACGACCGTGCCGTGGCCGAGTAGGGCCCAGGCCCGTTCCTGAATCGGGAAGAAATCACCGCTGGTCCGCCCGGCCCGCCGGGCCTCGCCGAGGCCGTCGGTGAACAGCAGCAGTCGGTCGCCGGGTTCGAGGCGCTCGACCCGGGGAACGACCCTCGGGCTCAGCCCCAGCGGTGGCGCGGTGCTCGGCGGATCGAGCGGGATCACCCGCCCGTGGCGGAGCAGCAGCGGGGCCGGGTGACCGCAGTTGACGACGGTCAACGTTCCGCCGCGCTCCTCGACCAGCGCCGCGGTGACGAACTCTTCGTCGCCGGCCGCCCGGGAGACCGCGCGGTCGAGGTCGGCTACGATCTCGCGCAGGTCGGAGCGCTCGTACGCCACGTGCCGGTAGGCGCCGAGCACCAGGCTGGCCGTCCGGACGGCATCGATACCCTTGCCGGTGACGTCACCGATGATCATCCGTACGCCGAACGGGGTGTCGAGCGCTTCGTAGAGGTCTCCCCCGATGTCGGCCGCGGCACTCGCCGAAACGTAGCGGCCAGCGACCGCGAGCTGGCCCACCCGCGGGCCGAGCGGGCTGAGAACGGCCTCCTGCGCCACCCGCGCGAGCTTGACCAGTTCCGCGTACCGCTCGTTCTGGGTCTGTCGGATCACGCTCACCGCGACCGACGCCAGCGTGGCCAGCGCCAAGCCGATCACGGGACCGATCGGCGTGTCACCCTCGGTCTCGGTACCACCGGTATCCATGCAGACAAGCAACGCGGCGGTCGCCGTGGCGAGGGCTCCGACGCCGACGACCCAGCGCCACGGGGCGAAGGCCGCGGCCAGGAACGGGGCGATGGCCAGCCAGGGGACGAGACGCGGGCCGGGGCCCTCGATGACCTCGACCCCGGTCACGACGAGCAGGACGCCGATGGCCGCGCCGAGGCCGGCCCCGGCCTCGACGGTCAGCGCGTGTCGGCGTGCCATGGGTAATCAGCATGCCTCATACCTGTCGCGGTTCGGACAGTCCCGGTCGCATCGTGTCCGCCCGTCGGTCGCTTCGATCCGTTCGGACGGTCCCGGGGGGATCGATCGCCAGCCGGGACCTGGCGGGGCGGCGGCTTGGGCTCGACGAACGCCTCACTGCGGTCCGCACAGGCAGCACAGTCGTCCGTCCCCGGGGCCAGCGTGCGCACGTCCGAACCAGCGTCCGGACGGCTTCGCCGGCCCGCGCCGCTGCACCGCTTATATAGCGGCGCGAGGCGCCGGTGGCGCCGACCGCGACGGGCGTCAGGTCGCGTCCCGGGCCAGGACCTCGTACCGCACGTCCACCACCCCGTGGGCGGGGTCGGCGATCGACGCGAACGCGCCTGAGGTCAGGTCGAGGCAGCGGTCGCCGTAGTACGGGCCGCGGTCGTTGATACGGACCACCACAGACGCCCCGGTGGCCTCATTGGTCACGCGGACCAGAGTGCCCAACGGCAGGGTCTTGTGCGCCGCCGTGTGCGCGGTCGGGTCGAACGCCTCGCCGCTCGCGGTGAGCCCGCCGAACGACTTGTACGACGCCTCGCACCAGCCGGTCTCGACGACCGTCGTCGCTCCCCGGGCACCGGCGATGCCGTCGGACGTGAGCGGTGCCCGGACCGTGGTGCGCTGGGACGGCCCGTAACCGGCCCACGGGTCCGGCGGGGGAATGTCGGCTGGGTCGTACGTCGTCTCGTAGGCCGTCTCGCCCGAGGCGTAGCTCGCCGGGCTGAGGCCGATGGCCGCACTCGCCCCGCCCACCAGGAAACCGGCCACGGTGAGAGCGGCGGCGACCGGCAGGATCTGCACGGGTAGCCGGCGAGGGCGCGACCGCTTCTGCTTGACCCAGGCGCCGTGGCGGGCCTGGCGGACGTGGCGGCCGGTATACCGGACAGCCAAGGTTGATTACCCTTCGTGAGGCGATTGGTTGGGCGATTGTCGCCGTCAGTACTCGGCGCGGAACCGGATCAAGCATCTGGAGTGTCGGGTTCCTGAATCGCCGCCGATCACGGTAGACGAGTCACAAGCCTGTGAGTCAAGCCGGCCAGCCTGGTTACGTCCCAATTAGTCCGCTTTGTTCATCCGTGTGGTTGACGGCCGTCTCACCCGATCGGCTGATGTAGGGGGTGGTGGCGAGGCATTCGGATCGGCGCAGGCGGGCGTCAGATCGGTTACTGCCCGCAGGCTCACGGGCCGCTGATGTGGTTACTCACCGTGATCAGAAGACGCGCAACGGTAGCGATGGTCGCCAATGCGACGTGGTCCGCGGTGGTGGGCGGCCGGCGGGTTCGCGTCGACCGGCGGTGGGTCGTTCTGGTCGGCCACAATGGACACCTCATGTCAGCAAATGTCGATGCCGTGGTTCGTGGCCCGATGGTCCGGCGGTGCGGAACGCTCGGTCATGTTCGCCGGACGAGAGCCGGATACGGCGGCAGGCAAGGGAAGTCGCACAGACTAGTCCACAGTGGTAGGTCGATCAGGGCGTCGACGATCCCGCTTGGACGGCCGGTAGCCGACTGATACGAGCGTCGTCGAGCGCGACGTTCCGCCTGGGTCGGCGTCATCGTGAGGTACCCGGTCTGGCTGGCTCTCCGCGTGCAGACCGACCACGATCCACAGTGGAGTGAAGGTCGGCGAATGCGGTGGCGGCGCGGTCACGGTCGTTCGGCAACGAAGCCCACGGAGTACCAGAAATACGCCCGGGGCCGCCACCGTTATTGGTCACACTTTCGTTATTTCCTCCACCATGGACGGTCTGAGGCGCCCGTGGACCTGGTTGCCCCACAAGGACATCCCCAGTCCGCGTGATGCCCGCGAGGTCGCGGTCGAGGTCGGCGAGCGGAGCCGCGGTGTGCGCTCACTCGGGCTTGGCACGAACGGCGCCGACATCTTATTAACTGGGGCGCTCCACACCTGTTAATGACCATGACACCCGGCTCGTGACCGTCCCTTCTGGACGATGGGCCGTGACGACGTTGCGAAGGCGGAGTTCGCGCCGCCGGGCGGCCGGGATGCCGGACCGACCCAGCGCTGCGCTCCCTCACCCCGCGCCGTCACGACCGTCAGCCACACTTCGCTAGGGTGAGAAAGATTCCAGGTGCCGCAGGGATCCCGGACGAGGCGTGTCGTACCCGGCCAGCGAAGACGACCGTGACAGGGTGATGGCCGCCATGGCGTGGTTGGTTCTCGTGATCTCCGGACTGCTCGAGTCGGTGTGGGCGATCGCGCTCAGCCGTTCCGCCGGGTTCGCCCGGCCGCTCCCCTCGATCGTCTTCGGCGTGGCGCTGGTGCTCAGCATGGTGGGCCTCGGGTACGCCCTGCGGTCGCTCCCGGTCGGCACGGCGTACGCCGTCTGGGTGGGCATCGGCGCCGCGAGCACGGCCGTCGCCGGGATGCTCTTCCTGCACGAGTCGGCGAGCCTGCCCCGGATCGTCTCGCTGCTGCTCGTGGTGGCCGGCGTCATAGGCCTCAAGCTGTTCCGCTGACTGGCTGGTGTTTGTTCGGCTCTTCGCCAGGTTGTCCGGCTGTTGCCCGGTAAGGACGCCTTTCCTGATCCCTGATGCCCAGCAAGGAGGCCTTACCGACCTCGCCAGGGCGACACGCCGGGCGAGACGCGCCGATGACGGGCGACTCGCCGCGCACCGAATCCCCGGCTACCGCTCGGTTGGGGGCGAGGATGTCGTACCCGGGGGTGAGACTGCGCAACGCGGGGGTGTCGTTGACGGGGGTGTCTGTGTCGG
>JADGGF010000530.1 GCA_019690055.1 Micromonosporaceae bacterium | reverse complement strand
TGCTGCAACACTGTCTCTATTTCGGTAAACGGGATATCAGCAAGCACCCCGTGGTAGGCGATATCGGGCAGTGTCGCGCTGGCCACGACGCTGCCACCGCTGTCCGCGACAACTCTTTCGACCTCTGCCTGGGCCATACTGCGCTGAACCTCGTCGGCGCGATACCAGAGCTCGATCTCGACCTGTCGGGTCGTTGCTGACTGGCCGACGACCTCCTTCTCCTCCTCCCACGACTCGAGCAGGCCGGTTTCCCGGATCCTGTCCTGCGGTCCCCAGCGCCGGACGCTTCGAAGAAGCCGAAAAACATCCTTGAACGGAGCAAGCCCGTTGGGAAAGCGCGCCCGTTCATCAGCCTGCCACCGATTGAATAGGCTGATGAGTTCGTCAACCGCCCGCGCGTTCGACATCACCATGTAGAGGGTCTCAGGCACCGACCTGTTACTAACACCACCCTGCTTGTCGATATAGTGGAAGTCTTCGTCCGGATCCGCGTCTTCCTCCGCGAGCTCAGCGAGGAACTCAAGGCCGGGGATAAGCCGGACCGCTCGGGTGAACTGGTCGACCGTTCCGGCGAGGTCGAAGACGACAACCATCTCGGGGTCGCGTTCCGGGGTCTCGGTTGCGAACCGCGCCCGCGCGGCGGTCATGGCATCGCGGAGCGCGCGAAACTGCGGGGTGAGCCGCTCACCTTGACGGCTGGCAGCGGGACCCCGTGCCGGCGGGACGCGGCGGCCCGACGAAGCTGTGCCAACCGTGGGAGCGCCGAAGGCCAGCAACGGCCGCGCTGTAGTTACTCGTGGGGTTGGGTCCGCCATTGCTCCAGTCTGCTACGGGCGATGGCCCTGAGGTCTGCATTTGGCAGTGTCAACACGTAGCGTCGTCGCACATCCTGCGCGAACTCCTCCAGCTCCGCGTAACTCGCGCCCGCCAGGCGGTCCGCCAGGGTCCGGGGAGCCAGGCCGAGCCCACCGCCAAGGCGGGTGCACAGGCGCTGGAGGAACGCCGCAGCTTGGGCGCGCGTCGGCGCATTGAGAGTCAGGCGTAGCTGGAATCGCCGAAAAGTGGCCCTGTCCAGCAACTCACTATGATTGGTGGCACATACGAGGATCACGTGTGAGGGCAGCCGGTCGATTTGAAGCAGCAGCGTGGACACGACCCGCTTGATCTCGCCTGTCTCATGTGTGTCGGCGCGTTCCTTGGCGATGGTGTCGAACTCGTCGAAGAACAGTACACACCGTCGGGTACGAGCGAATTCGAAGACCCGGTCGATCCGGGCCGCCGTCTCACCGAGAAAGCTGGACACGGCACCTTCGTACCGGATCGTATACAGCGGCACCATAATCTCGGCCGCAATAGCCTCAGCCAGGCTGGTCTTGCCGTTGCCAGGCGCACCCTCGAGGAGGACCCTGCTCCGCGGCTCGATCCCATGGCTTCGCAATAAGTCGACCCTGCGGTGTTCCTCGATGAGCTCAGACGCTGCGGTCAACACGGTCTTGTCGAGCTGCAGGTCGGCAAGCCGACGCCGAGGGATGACCTCGTAAACAAGGTCGGACATCTGCCGCTTGGCCTCATCGCGAACGAACAGGTCAGTCGATCCCGAAGTGGTGATCAACTCGGCCAAGCGGTCAGCGACCAGATGGTGCTGGTTGCTGCGCTCCTCGGCGATGATCGCCTCAACGAGGGCGCGGAACCGCTCGGCGTCGCCACGACGGTGAGCGTCAACGAGATCGATGATCAGGTCAGACCGCGCCATCGCATCCCTCCAGCCGCTAGCTCCCTCAACTGTATGAGCCGCAGCTCCGGCGACCTGTCGAAGTTGTCTAGGGCACCGGCTCGAGGCTCGATTATATGATAGTCATATGTCCACCGCCGAACGAGCCTCGACACGCCTGCTCTGCGCGACGGATCGGTGCTCGACCTTGGTCCACTGGCCGATCGCGGTAAACCATCGCCTCGACCAACTCCAGGAGCTCGCGGTCAGGGCTGGAACCCACGTCAGCCGCTCCCAGATCCTGGCGGCCCTTGTCATGGCGACCGAGCTCGATGGCGAACGGATCGCCGAGATAGTCCGCAGCTATCGAGTCCTTGAGAGCGACAGCACGGAGTACTCCGAGAGCAGCCGACGACGGCCGGGCCCTCGCAAGATCGGATAGAGCCGCTGGGATCGACCTCGATCCGGTGCAGCGCACCGCCACACGCAGCGGTCACCCCCTCAGTCCTTCGGTGAAGGAGTTCGCCGTCCTGCAGGAGCTGCTCCGGGCTAGACTCGGCGAGCCCTCGGTCATCGAGACGCTACCGGGCGTCGGTTACCGGGTGGCCGAATCGTCCCTGGCCGCGAGACCCGGGAACGACGGGGGGATCACCCGCTGACCGGGTAACTGCTGGTCACAGGCGTCCGATGGGGCAAGCGCACGTACGTCGATATCTGGGATCTCAATACCACTTTCCGCAGCCTTGGCCTCGATCGCCGACCTGATCTGTTCGAGCGACGGGAATGGCGGAGGATCGTCCCAGTCCCAGTTCTCGTACTGCTCGAACGAGGTACATGTTCATAATTCCTGGCTCCATGGACAGCACGAGGCCTTCGACGATCCGAAAACCTGGATCAACCTCTTCCCGGACGGCTTGGATGATGAGGTTCACGCTTCGCGAGAGCTCGGTGACCAGGTACCAGATGACCTGCTGGCGAAGCTGCGTCTCCCGTAGCAGCCGTTGGTACTCGGGAGGATCCCATCGCTCCAGCCGTTGGTACAAGCGCTCGAGCCGCCGGGCGCTGCCGTGCGCCTCCGTGTAGTTCCTCAACGCTGACAGCAGGGCCCGCAACGCATATGCGTGGCGGATGAAGGCAATCCGGACACGCGGAAAGGTCGTGGGCCAAGATTGTCCCAACAGCCACGCCGCCAGTGCCTCCAGCGCGTCCAGTCGATCGGAACGTATGGCCGGAATCTCTTGATTCAACCCGTAGGTCAACTTCTGCCACGCGTCGTGCTCGGCAAGGCCGAGCTTCTCCTGCCACGCGGAAAGCTGGCGGGCGAGCAACTCCGTCGCCGTCGTGCTGGCGCGTACGCCGGTAGCGAGGTCGTGGCCGGCGCTCCTCAATCGAGCTACGAGCTCCTCGCGGTTGAGCCATGCTCGCTGCTCCGCGAGCGATCGACCGATCTCGCCGAGTTCGTGCCACAGGCCGGTCGCCTTGTCGGCATCCGCCACGACCTGCTTCAGCAACACCATGATTGCGCGTTCGTCCGGCCCACCCGGCCGTAGGTCGAGAGCGTGGACGGCGAGGAGCCGCAGGATGCTGCGCAGCGTTCGGGCG
>JADGGF010000529.1 GCA_019690055.1 Micromonosporaceae bacterium | reverse complement strand
GTCCGAGTTGGCCCCCGGCCAGCGCCCCCACACGCCGCTCTACCGTCCCGAGGACCGCGTCGCCTATCTCGAGACGGCGATCATCCCCCGGTACCGGGACGTGCCGGACGAGCCGCCGACCCTGGCCGAGCTGGCCGCTCGGTACGGGCTCAAGCCGGCGGGCGCTCGACCCGGTGTCCTCGCGTACCTGCGCGAGCTGTGGCGGTACCGGGAGTTCATCGCGACGTATGCCAACGGTCGAATCATCGCCCAGTTCGGGCAGGCCCGGCTCGGCCGGCTCTGGCAGGTGCTCACGCCGCTGGTCAACGCGGGCGTCTATTTCTTGATTTTCGGCCTCATTCTCGGCGCGTCCCGTGGCGTCGAAAACTTTATCTGTTATCTCTGCGTGGGGTTGTTCATCTTCAACTACACCCAGCTCACGGCATCGACGGCAGTCTCATCGATCAGTGGCCAGATCGGACTGGTGCGCGCGCTGCAGTTCCCGCGGGCGAGCCTGCCCATCGCGATGAGCCTCATGCAGTTGCAGAACCTGCTCTTGTCGATGATCGTGCTGGCCGGGATCGTGCTGGTGAGCGGTGAGCCGCTCACCCTTGAGTGGCTGTGGATCGTGCCGGCGCTGGTGCTGCAGTCCCTCTTCAACCTGGGCCTTGGCCTGTTCCTGGCCCGCATCGGCGCGAAGATCGTCGACCTGCGGCAGATCCTGCCGTACCTGCTGCGCACCTGGATGTACGCGTCGGGCGTGCTCTACAGCGTCGACATGTTCGCGTTGCACCTGCCGTCGTGGGCCACCCCGATCATGCACGCCAACCCCGCTTCGGTATTTATTGAGCTTGCTCGTTATTCGCTGATGGAAGGCATACCGATGGCGTCCTCGTTCGAGTGGCTGTGGCTGATGGCGGGCGCGTGGTCGGTCGTGGCGTTGGTCCTCGGGTTCGTGTACTTCTGGCGGGGCGAGCCGGAGTACGGCCGTGGCTGAGACGACGACTCCCGCCCGCCCGACCTACAGCAGCGGGCAGACCTACACCCGCGTGCCGACGGTCATCGTCGAAGATCTGCACGTCGTCTACAAGGTGACCGCCGGTGCCGGTGCCGCCGCGAGTCCGGTCGCCGCGCTCAAGCGCATCCTGACCGGAGGACCCGTGGGTACGGTCCGCGAAGTCCACGCGGTGCGCGGGGTGAGTTTCGTGGCGTACGAGGGCGACGCCATCGGACTCATCGGTAGCAATGGGTCCGGTAAGTCGACGCTGCTGCGGGCGATCGCCGGGCTCATGCCGCCGACCCGCGGCACGGTGTACACCAAGAAACAGCCCTCTCTGCTGGGCGTGAACGCGGTGCTGCTCAACGACCTGTCCGGGGAGCGCAACGTCGTGCTCGGCTGCCTGGCCATGGGGATGCGCAAGTCGGAGGTGACCGCGCGGGTCGCCGAGATCATCGAGTTCTCGGGCATCAACGAGCGCGGGGATTTCGCCTCGCTGCCGATGCGCACGTACTCCTCGGGTATGGCGGCGCGGCTGCGGTTCGCGATCGCGGCCGCGAAGAGTCACGATGTGCTGCTCATCGACGAGGCGCTCGCCACCGGTGACGCGAAGTTCGCCAAGCGCAGCGAGCAACGGGTCCAGGAGTTGCGCGAGGGCGCCGGGACGGTGTTCCTCGTCAGCCACGACACCAGCTCGATTGAGGCGGCGTGCGAGCGGACGATCTGGTTGGAATCGGGCGTGATCCGGATGGACGGCCCCACCGCCGAGGTGCTCGAGGCCTACAAGGAGTTCACCGAGTCAGGCGGCTCCTAACGTTCATCGAGCTTTCGGGTTATCCAGCCCTTGGGTCTTCGAGTTCTTGGGATGGTTCGGCGCTTGGCGACAGCCGGCTCGCTAGTGCCAGCCGGCTCGATGGGGTCACTCAGGTCGCTCGGGTCATCGCACGCTAAAGTCATCGAGTTCGTCAGAGAAAGAGTGGCAAAGGCCCGACGCGTATGCCACAGCGGGGAAGCATCATCCTTGCTTGACACCACCTAGGGGCGGGGACAGCATGGATCGCTGCGGCAGCCGGGGGTGCCGCGACGCAGCCTCGGACCGCGTTCGTTGTCAACGTGTCAGGAGGAACGGTGGCCTTTCCGACCGACGCCGTGATCCCGGCCGCGCGCCCGGTGATCGGTGAGGCCGAGATCGAGGCCGCGGTGCGAGTGCTGCGCAGCGGTCTAGTCGTCCAAGGGCCCGAGGTGGCCGCCTTCGAGGCCGAGTTCTCGGAGCAACTTGTCGAGGGCCGCCACTGCGTCGCAGTGAACTCGGGTACGTCGGCCCTGCATCTGGCGCTGATGGCGCTCGGGTTCGGCCCCGGCGATGAGGTCATCGTGCCCTCGTTCTCGTTCGCGGCAACGGCGAACGCGGTGCGCCTGGTCGGCGCGACCCCGGTCTTCGCTGACATCGACCCGGCCAGCTTCTGCATGTCGCCGCGCGCCGTGGCCGCGCTCATCGGCCCCCGCACCCGGGCGATCATGCCGGTCCACCTCTACGGCCATCCCGCCGCCATGGACGGGATCATGGCTCTGGCCGAGCGGTACGGGCTCGCGGTCATCGAGGACGCGGCGCAGGCCCACGGCGCCGCGCTGGGCGGCCGGCCGGTGGGCACGTTCGGCGTCGCCGCCTGCTTCAGCTTCTACCCGACGAAGAACATGCACACCCTTGAGGGCGGCATGATCGTCACGCCCGACGCCGCGCTGGCCCGGACGCTGCGGCTGTTGCGCAACCAGGGCATGGAACAGCGCTACGCGAACGAGATCGTCGGGGCCAACATGCGGATGACCGACGTGCAGGCGGCGATCGGGCGGGTCCAGTTGCGGCAACTGCCCACGTTCATCGCGCAGCGACAGGAGAACGCGAAGGTGCTCGACTCCGGGCTGACCACCGTGGTCACGCCTCCGGTGACCGACGGTGCACGGCACGTGTACCACCAGTACACGATCCGGGTGGCCGATCGCGACGAGGTCCAGCGCCGGCTCACGGCGGCCGGAGTGGGCTCGGCGGTGTACTACCCGACCCCCATCCACCGCCTGCGGCCGTACCTGGGTCCCGACGGCCAGCCCGGTCCGTGGGATCTGCCGGAGACCGATCGCGCCGCCGCCGAGGTTCTCTCCCTTCCGGTGTACCCGGGCCTGACCAGTGACGATCTCGACCGCATCGTGACCGCGGTCAACGACGCGGCGGTGCGGTCGTGACGCGGGTGACTCCGCTCCGGGCCGGCCTGGTCGGTCTCGGGGCCATGGGCCGCAACCATGCCCGAGTGCTGGGGTCGCTGAGCGGCGTCGAGCTCGTCGCC
>JADGGF010000026.1 GCA_019690055.1 Micromonosporaceae bacterium | reverse complement strand
GCCCCCGCCCGGGGCGATAGTCTCTTCGCATCGACCCCCTCGCCTCCGGGCCGCCGGCCTCGGGGCCGAGGGGTGAATGTAGTGAGCGGAGGGCCATGACGACTGCAGAGCAGGGCACGGGGCGTGGTGGGCTGCCCCTGCGCGCCAGGCTCGCCTCGACGGTCTCCCGCACCGCGTCGGCCCTCTCCCGAGCGGCCGGGCGGGGCGACGGATCGGTGATCGGCGGCTGGCTCGGCCTCAAGATCGACCCTGATCTGCTCAAGCACCTGGCGGCGGGCCGCCGGGTGGCGCTCGTCTCGGGCACCAACGGCAAGACCACGACAACCCGGCTCACCGCCGCCGCGATGGGCGTGCTCGGCGACGTGGCGACCAACTCGCTCGGGGCCAACATGCCGACCGGGCACACGTCCGCGCTGGCGCGCGCCGGCCACACGCCCTACGCGGTGCTGGAGGTCGACGAGCACTACCTCAAGCAGGTCATCGACGCCACCCACCCGGTGGCGATCGCGCTGCTGAACCTGTCCCGCGACCAGCTCGACCGGGCGAAGGAGGTGGCGATGATGGCGACGCTGTGGCGCGACGCGGTGCGCGACCGGGACAGCCGCATCGTCGCCAACGCCGATGACCCCATGGTGGTCTATGCCGCCCGCGAGGCCCGCCATGTCACCTGGGTCGCCTCGGGCCAGCGGTGGCACGACGACTCCTGGGTGTGCCCCGCCTGTGGCGCGCACATCGTTCGGGCGGGCGAGGAATGGGCGTGCGCGGGCTGCGACCTGCGCCGGCCGGTTCCACAGTGGAGGGTCGACGGCGACGCCGTGGTGGACCCGTACGGGAACCGCCATCAGCTCATGCTCCAGCTCCCGGGCCGGGTGAACCGGGCCAACGCCGCCACGGCGCTCGCGGTCGCGGCCCAGTTCGGTGTCGATCCCGCCGCCGCCCTGCCGCGGCTGGCCACGGTCGCCTCCATCGCCGGGCGGTACGCGACGGTCGAGCGCGACGGCCGGACGATCCGGCTGCTGCTGGCGAAGAACCCGGCCGGCTGGTTGGAGGCGTTCGACATGGCCGAGCGGGCGCCGACTCTGCTCGCCATCAATGCCCGTGACCCCGACGGCCTGGACACGTCCTGGCTGTACGACGTGGATTTCTCGCCGTTGCAGGGCCGGCGGGTGCTCATCACCGGCGACCGGGCGATGGACCTGGCGGTTCGGCTCGAGGTCAACGAGGTCGAGTTCGAGCACGTCCCGACCTTCGCCAAGGCGGTGGCGGCCGTCCCACCCGGGCGGCTCGAGGTGATCGCCAACTACACCGCGTTCCAGGACATCCGAGCGGAGCTCAACCGTGTCAACTGAGCCCACCAGCGGCTACGCGCCGCCCCCAGAGCCCAGCGGCTTCGCGCCGGCCAGCCGGTCCGGGCCCCGCCACCGGGCGGCGGGCGACGACCCGGCCAGCGAGTCCGCGCTGCGCATCGTCTGGCTCTGCCCCGACCTGCTGTCGACCTACGGCGACCGCGGCAACATGCTGATCCTGGCCCGGCGGGCGTACGTGCGCGGCATCCCCGTGGAGACCATCGAGGTACGCTCCGACGAGCCAGTACCGCAGGAGGGAGATATCTACCTTCTTGGCGGTGGCGAGGACGGCCCGCAGGCGCTGGCGGCCCAGCGCCTGAACGCGAACCAGGGGCTGCACCGGGCGGTGGCCCGCGGTGCGACTGCGCTGGTGGTCTGTGCCGGCTACCAGCTCATCGGCACCTCGTTCTTCGCCAAGGGCGCCAAGTGCGCCGGGCTCGGCATCCTCGACATCACCTCCGACCGCGGGGCGACCCGGGCCGTCGGCGAGCTGGCCAGCGAGGCGGATCCCGCGCTGAACCTGCCGACCCTCACCGGCTTCGAGAACCACGGCGGCCGGACGCACCTCGGCCCAGGGCTCACGCCGCTGGCCCGGGTCACCACCGGGGTAGGCAACGACGGGGCCACCGAGGGCGTGTGGCACGGCAAAATCATCGGCACCTACATGCATGGGCCGGTCCTCGCCCGCAACCCGGCGCTGGCCGACCTGCTGATCTCCTGGGCGATCGGCTCCCCCGTGGCCCCCATCGACGACACCTGGCCCAACCGGCTACGCGCCGAGCGCCTCGCGGCGATCCGCGGCTGAGGCGGCTGACCTGTCCAGCTGCCGTCGGCCACGTGCGGTCACACCCAAAAAGAGCATCCACTGGACGTTGCCGACATGATCGACCCACACGCGGGGGGCGTCGACTCGGCCATAATGTCGTGGCGCCTGTGTACAGCATCGGCCGCGCCTGCCACTGACACGAGCAGGTACTGAACGCCTTGGCCTGCCGGGTCTCCGATCACCTCCGCAACCCGGTCTCCTGCGGTCGGTCACCGTCGCCGCACGTGTCCTCGACGATCAGGTACCGGCGCAGGTAGACAGGGCCAGCAGCGAGCCCAGCGCAACCAGGCCGGAACGCCCCAGCCTGGCGTCGTGGGACGCTCCTCGTCGCACGCCCCACGGTACCCGTCACGACCGCCGGCGGGGCTCACCGCAGGGCCGCTGCCGGGCTCGGTGCCGCTGGACCATCGCTGTCCGTCGGAGGCTCAGGTACATTGGCGGGCCGCGCCTACAGGCCGGAGTTCGCGGCGCTCCGAAGCGCCGACCGACCAGACGGCACGGACTCCCGGCCAGACGGCACGGACTCGGTGGCAGCCCGTCGGATGGGACTCTTCCACCGCCCATCCGATTTGGACAGCCACGCCAGCGGGAGCGTGTACAAGCCGATTGCCGCGTCAACCAGGCGCAGGAACAGGAAAGCGAATCCGTAGACCAGCAGCCGCGGGCGCCGCTCGACCAGCGCAACGAAACAAGTGACCGCGTAGTCGGGGATCACGACGCCGACCAGCAATGTATGGAAGCTGACCCGGTCACTGACAAAGTCGTAAACCTGGGCGAACCACGCCATGTTCAACGACTGGCTCGCAAACTCCGGGATGAGCAGGGTGAGAAACACAAAGGGCGCCAGCAAGAACACGATGCTGGAGGTGACAAGCTCGGTAAGGAGCAGGGCGAGCATGGCTGTGAAGAGGTTTCGCCGAGGTGGATGGCGGCGCACCGTCTGCCACAGGCCGAGTGCCCACCGCTTGGTCTGCCGCACATAGTCACGAAACGTCTCCGGATCTTGGGTGACCGCCACTGCGGCTGTCGTGAACGCGACCTTCCCAAGGCGCTTCTGGTAGACCTCGAACGTCATGTTGAAGTCCTCGATCACCAGACCCGGCGGATTCATCTCGATTTTCGGAAGAATCTTGGTGAGATACATGCTGGCGAATCCGGGGATAATGTGGGTCGCGTTGAAGCGGTGCCAGGTCTGGCCGAACTTCAGCGCCCGCTGTCCGAAGCCGTAGATCCGCAGACGATGGGCAACCAGGAGGCCTCCGATCAGCGACAGCTTCCGGTCGTAGTCGGTCTTCACGCAGCCCGCTACGGCGACCACGCCGGGTCGGTCAAACATCGGCAGCGCCGCGGTGAAGTAGCCCGGCTGAATGCGCGTATCTGCGTCCAGAAACAGGACCACACGAAAGCGCTCGATCAGCCGGAAGCGCCTGATAGCCTCCTGAAGGGCGCCCGCCTTTCCCACATTCCGTGAGGTGGCTATAACGTGCGCACCGCTGCGCTTGGCGATATCGATCGTCGCGTCGGTCGATCCATCCGACACGACGTGGACATTGCCCCGGGGAACCAGCCTCATGATCGCTTCCAGGCTCTCCCCGATCACCGCCGCCTCGTTGTGCGCAGGCATGAGCACGGCGACGTCGTTGACCGTCAGACCGAGCTGGTCGGGATGGCCGGCACGCCCTGAAGCGGCCCCAGGGCCTGGCCCGTTGCGTCGCCCACCCGCGGACCGACTGCTTCGCCCACCCGCGCTCGGCCGACCCATCAAGCGGCCCGCCATCTGCTCGGTCAGCCGGAGTATTCCCACGACACCCCACAACGACACATTCATGCCGATGACGAGTACCGCAAGGATCCACCAAGGAATCATCGTGTGCCCTTCGGTGTCGAATCAGCATCGGCCTTGCCATTCAGCAGAGTCATTCGAAGCGAAGTCCAGGTCCCCGGATCCGAACTGCCGAACATCCACATATATACCCCGCCGATACCGGCTTGCTTTGCCACGTTGAGCTTTGCCGCGGTGCTTGCCCGGTTCTCGAACCACACCGTGTGCTGTTGCCCGCCCGCGTCGGTATAGCTGAACCAGGGTGCGTGGTTGGCCTGGTCGTACAGTGGCTCGACGCCGTGCTGCCGCGACAGCTGCACGGCGTCTAGCCACGCGATCGGCCGCCCCTGCCCACCCGACCAGTCATAACCGTAGAGCGGTATGCCAAGCATGATCTTGCGATCGGCCACCTGGCTTTTGGCGTACTGGACCACGTCCCGCACCCAGCGGACCGGAGCGACGGGTCCCGGCGCTGAGGTTGGCCAGTGATAGTCGTAGGCCATCAGCCTCACCTGGTCCGCCGCGCGACCGATTGCGGCGTAGTCCTGGGCGACGTTGCGCTCGTCGCTGCCTTCGTCGGTCGTCTTCGCGAACACCGCCACCGATAGAATCCTGCCCTTGGCATGCAACGCGTCGGCGAGCCGGGCCACGAACGTGCTGAACGCGTCCCGGTCCGCGGCGCGCAGCTCCTCGTAGTCGATGTCGATGCCCGCGTAGTCCTCCCGCTCCACCAGCTGCACGATGTCGGCCACATGCTGCCGCATTCGCAGCGCGTCATGCAGGATGCCAGCGATGGGCTCGTATGACCAGGCACCGTCGGTGATGTTGGCGAGGCTAGGCACGATCCGGACATTCATGTAGCGGAGTTTCTCGATGTTATTCGCAACGTCGGCAGCCATGTCCGGGCCGTACTGAATCACAATTCGTCCGCTCTGGTCGAGCCCATAGATCCAGGGCGAGACCTCGCCGATGCCGCTCGGGTTGGACGCGACGGTGGCCGTACCCTGGTTGAGGTTCCAGTAGGGCAGGGCGAGGATCACTGCCGGAGCAAGAGCAGTGTCGGTGACCGTGTCGGCACGCAGCACGCCGGTCAACATGGCACCGGCCACCGTAGCGACCGACCAGCCGAGCATCGATGACCGGCGCCTCCAGGGCACACCGCGCGCTGCCCGAGGTGCAGGGCCGGCGTCCGGCTTTTCGAAAGTCACGGCTGGCCTCACTCACGTCAGAGATACCACGCTCCGGCGTGCCGCCATCTGGTCGTCAATGACGTCCGCGATGATCTCGTCCAGACTCCTGGCCGGTTGGAAGCCGACGAGCTCGCGGGCCAGGGTGCAGTCCGGTACCCGGCGCTGCATGTCCTCGTAGCCGGGGCCGTAGGCCTCAAGGTAGGAAGAGCGCTCGATCCGGCTACTCGATCCGGTCGCCTCGATCACCTTGTGGGCCAGTTGGTTGATGGTCACCTGCTGTCCACTGCCGAGGTTTACCGCCTTTCCAGCGGCAGCGTCGCAGTACAGCAGTCCGATGAGCGCAGGGACAACGTCCAAGACGTGGCAGAAGCAGCGGATCTGCTCCCCCGTGCCGTAGACAGTCAATGGCTCACCGTCGAGGGCCTGCCGTACGAACCGTGGGATGACCATCCCGTACCGTCCGGTCTGGCGCGGCCCGACCGTGTTGAACAACCGCACGATCACCGCGCGTAGACCGAATTCCCGAGCGTATGCATCGACAAGGCTTTCGTCGACGGCCTTTGCCTCCGCGTAGCTCCACCGCGACTTGAGGGGCGAGCCCAGCACCCGGTCGTCGTCCTCACGAAGGCCGACCTTCGAGTTCTTTCCGTAGATTTCGCTTGTCGAGGCGACCAGGAGCCTCGCGCCCTGCCGGTAGGCGGCGTCGACCACGTTGTGCGTGCCGTGGATGTTGGTACGGAGGCTTTCCAGGGCCTTGTCCCGGATGACGAACGCTCCGACCGCTGCGGCCAGGTGGAAGACGAGCTCGGCTCCCTCGGTAAGCTCCTCGACCAGTTGCCGGTCGAGGATCGAGCCGCTGACCATTCGGAAGGACGGATGATCGGCAACATTGGCAAGATTACGCATGCGGCCGGTGCTGAGATCGTCCAGACCGATCACCTCGTAGCCGCGGGACAGAAGCTCCTCCACAAGGTGGGACCCGATAAACCCGGCGGCGCCGGTGACAAAGGCCCGCATCTCACACCACCACCCGGTGAGGCGCGTGCTCGAATCGATACGTCGCATCGAGCACCCGGGGGCAGTCCCGCACCCAGGTGTAGTCGACGTCGGGGTGCACGGTGTGGACGACGGCGAGGTCGAAGTCCTCACCACGCGGCAACTGCACAGTGTGCAGGTCCCGACCATGAGAGAGCGAGAGCGTCGGGATGAGTGGGTCGAAATAGGAGACGTCTGCGCCTAGCCGAGTCAGCCCGTCGATCAGCGGTACGGCTGGCGACTCGCGCAGGTCGCGCACACCCGCCTTGTAGCTCACCCCGACGACGACTACGCGGGCACCTGCGAGCACCCGGCCATCCGCGGCGAGTGTCTCCTCGGCCCGCTTGACAACCTGGTCCGGCCGTGACTGGATCGACCGCATCGCTTGCTCAATCAACGGCGACGAGCGCCCCCTCTTGCCCAGCTGCCACAGCAAATAGTGCGGATCGCAGGGGATGCAATGCCCGCCGACGCCCGGGCCCGGGAAGGCGCCGAGAAATCCGTAGGGCTTGGTCCCAGCGGCGAGGGTCACCTCGATGGGATCCAGGCCCAGGACGCGGCAGGCGTCGGCGAACTCGTTGGCCAGGGCCAACGAGACGGCGCGGAAGACGTTCTCGTACAGCTTTGTTGCCTCCGCCGCCTCCGGCGAGCTCACCAGATAGACGACGTCCGTCAGGTGGCCGATCACCCACGCCGCACGGGACCTGCACTCGGCGGTCACGCCGCCGACGACCCGTGGGGTCTCCCGAAGAACATGGTCCGGATTGCCCGGGTCGATTCGTTCCGGGCTGAAGGCCACGAACACGTCCTCGCCGACGCGCAAACCCCGCTTCTCGAGAGGCTCCGTGAGCAGCTCCCGGGTGGTGCCCACGTACGTCGTCGAGGTCAGGATGATGGTCTGGCCCGCCCGGGCGTTGGCGACAACGCTGGCGCACGCGCCGCGAAGCGCCGACAGGTCGGGACTGTGCTCGGTGGTAATAGGCGTCGGAACGCAAATGATGACGGTATCCGCAAGGCTGATGGCCGCCGGATCCATGGTCAACTCGAAACTGCCGTCGTTGAGCGCCGCGTCCAGCCGTTTGCGGTCGAGGTCAGCGAGGTCGACGTCCGCCTTGGCGATGTCACGCAGCCGGTCCTCGCTGATGTCTATTCCGATGACGCGGGGACACCTGGCGTGCAGGGCCAATGCTGTCGGCAGGCCCACATAGCCGAGACCCAGAATGGCCGCTGTCCAAGTGTCGGCGCGATACGGACCGCCATCATCGACGCCAGACTCAGGCAGCTGGTAGGCGATCAGCTTGCTGGTCAGCAGGTGTTCACGCCCGTTGACGGCGAGTGAGAGTCGGTGATCCAACATGATGCTGTCCTTTCGGAACCCAGGCGAAGCCCCGGCGCTTCCGTATGAGGGCTCGCCTACTGAAGACACACTGGCAGTCGCCGCCGCGCGCGGCGTCATGCAACAGGAGGAGACGACCTACGAAGGATGATGTAGATGGGTTTCATCGCCGGCCGCGGTAGGCGCCGGGCCCGCCGGTCAGCAGACGCTCGTACAGGGCGTCAACCTGGGCCGCGACCGACTCGATGCCGTACCGCTGCTGGACCGCCTCGACCGGAGTGTGAGACCGCCGTCGGGCCGCCAGTTCCTCGGCGATGTAGGCGCGCATCGCGCCGGCCTCCCCCGGTACCTGCCGAGCCCGGTCTGTGTCGATGCCGACCAGCGCCGGGCAGGTCGTGTACAAGACGGGCAGTCCGTTGGAGAGTGCCTCGAGCACCGACAGGCCGAACGTCTCCTGCTCGGACGAGGCGATGAACAGATCCATCGCGGAGAGCATCGCGGCCACGTCGTGCCGTACACCGGCGAAGACGACCCGATCGGTCACGCCGCACCGGGCGGCTACCTTCTCCAGCCGTTCCCGATCGTCGCCGTCGCCGACAATCAGCAACGCACGACCGTCGGTGAGCAGCGGGGCGGCCGCCTCGATGACCAGGTCGAACCGCTTGTTCGGATCCAGCCGGCCGAGAACCCCAATGACCTGGGCGTCCTGCGCGATTGACAGCTCCTGCCGGATCCGGGCCCGGGCGTCGGCGTCAAACGCGACCCGGTCGAGCTCGAGCCCATTGGGGATCACCCATATCTTGCGGTTCGGTACGCCCCACTTCACCAGCCGGTCCCGGACGGTCTCCGACACCGCGATCGTGGCCTGCGAGCACAGGTCGGTCGCCAGGTACAACGCCCGGACGCCCATCGTCATGCGGCGCCGCTCAAGATGGGTCTCCCCAATGGAGTGTTCGGTCGTCAGGACGACCGCCGTTCGGGCGAGTCTGGCCGCGAGCCGACCGTAGATCTGCGACCGGTACAGGTGGGTGTGCACCACGTCGTACCTCCCGGCGCGGATCAGCCGGTACAGACGGGGCAGCGCGCTCAGTTCTGTGTTGCGTCTCATCCCGAGGTTACGCACACGTACCCCATCGGCCTCGAGCATCGACGCGACCGGTCCCGGGTTGTACAACGTGACGACATCCGACTCGTGGCGGCTGTGGCGCAGCAGCGATCGCAACTGAAGCTCGGCTCCGCCGACGCCGAGCCCGGTGATGACATGCAAGACCTTCATGAGACGTTCCCCCGTCGTGTGACGTGGCCACGGTAGAGCAGCCGTTTGGCGAAAAGCCGGAGTGCATTGTCGTGCTGGCCGATGTACATGCGCGGTAGCGCCATCAGTCCCAGGCTGGACCGGGATGCGTCAACCGCACAGGCGTAGCCGTAGCCGGCATCGGCAACCGCCGATCGCGCCGCGACATCCATCGAGCCATAGGGATAGGCGAAGCCTCGCGGGGCCGTTCCGAGCAGGGCCCGGAGCCGGTCCCGGCTGGCTCGGACCTCCTCACCCAGCCGGTCGGGCGGCAGGCCGGCGAGCCGCACGTGGTTGGCGCTGTGCGAGCCGACCTCCACGCCGGCCGCGGCGAGCTCGCGGACGCCGGCGCCGTCCAGCAGCGGCCAGACGGGTCCGGCGTCCCACTCGTTGGTGCCGCCCAGCCGGTCGGAGACGACGAACACGGTGGCTCCGAACCCGTACCGGCGCAGCACCGGCAACGCATACTGCAGTACCCCGGTGTACCCGTCGTCGAACGTGATACCGACCAGTCCCCGGTGCCGGCCGGCACGCCGGGCGTCGAGGAGCTCAGCCACGCTCACGCCGCGCAACCCGAGCCGCCGCAGCCATCGCATCTGTGCCTCGAACCGGTCCGGTGTGACGGCCAGCTGGTTGGGATCCTCGTCGACATCAGCGACTGCGTGGTACATCAGCACCAGCGGAATGCCGCGGCGCGTCAACGCGGGCGGCGCCGGCGACGCGTGGGAAGCTGGACCACAGGGCTCGACCGTCTGCCCGACTCGTGGTTCGGCGGCGGTCATCTACTTCCTCCAATCGCAACACAGGTTGGCTAGCGTCCGGGCCAGGATGACCAGGTCGCGCCACGGCGACCAGTACTCGATGTACTGGTTATCAAAGCGAATACGCTCTTCGATGGATGTTTCGCCGTGCAGGCCGTGGACCTGTGCCCACCCGGTGATTCCGGCGGGCATCCGGTGCCGACCGTCGTAGTCGGGGATTCGTTCGCCGAACAGCTCGGCGAAGTACGGGCGCTCAGGTCGCGGACCAACGAGCGACATATCTCCTCGGATGACATTGATCAGCTGGGGCAGCTCGTCGAGATGGGTGGCGCGCAGCACGGCCCCGAAGCGCAGCAAGCAGCTGCGGTCAACGGACCAACGGGTATCGCTGTCGGCCGCAGGGGTGAGGGTACGGAGCTTGAGTATGGCGATCCGGCGGCCCGCCTCGGTGAGCCGTTCCTGGCGGAAGATCGCGGAGATCCGCGAATTGAGCCGTATGGCGAGCGCGGCGCCGAGCAACACGGGCGCGAGCGCGACCAGCAGAAGGGGGCCCAGCACGAGGTCGGTCGCCCGCTTCACCGCCCGGCCGGCCGGGCCAGCACGCCGCAGCGGCATGAGCGGGATGCCCCAGATCTCGTCCAGACACCAGAGCGGAACCCGCTGGCCCAGCTGGTGCAGGCGCGGTACGACGCACACGTCAGCCGGCAGGCCGCGCAGGGCCGGAACGAGCAGACCGTCGGGCGCATCGGGGAAGCACACGATCACCCGGCGGACGCCGCGCCGAGCCACGACGTCCGACACTGCCGCCACGCCGCCGAGCATCGGCCGCGCACCGTCGCCGCCGACCGCCCGGTTGTCCAGGACGCCGCACGGCGCCAGGCCGAGCTCGGGATGGGCGACCAACAGATCAAAGACCTGCGCGCCAACCGGGTCGGCCCCGACCACTAGTGCCGCCTCCCGGACGAGGCCCCGCCGCCGGCCGGCGCGCAGCAGGTGGTAGTAACCTGCGCGGCCGGCGACCACCAGGCCAGCGGCGAGCGGAGCGAGCGGGGTGATCGGCACGGACACGAGCGCCACGAGCAGCAGTGGCCCGAGCGTACCCCCGACCAGCCGGGGCAGCTCGTCGCCGAGCCGCAGGCAGATACGGACCCGGTGGAGACCGAGGCCGTAGAGGGTGGCCAGCACCGCGCCGACGTAGAGTGCCGCGCACGGTGGCGGTACGCCGGCGACCCACACCGCGGTCGCCAGCGCCACTCCGTCCACGGCCGGCAACAGCCTCGCGGCCCACCGGGCGGCCCGGTCGCCCGCGGCCGAGACCTGCGGCGCCCGCGGACGCACCTGGCCCGCTGTTGTCTCGGCCGGCGGGCGAGTCGCTACGTGCGGCACCGCCGGTGGCATCAGACCGCGACCTTCCGGGTGGGGGCGGTGTGGCGGTCGATGGAACGGCTAATCCGGTCGGCCAACCGGCGAGCCGCGAAGTCGGCGCCGTAAACGAACCGCATCGCTGGTCCGAAGGTGGACGCGGCTGCGGGGCCCACAAAGTACAGGCCAGGCACGGAGGACTGGAAGTCCCGTCCGAGGCGGGGGGTCGTGCCGATGGTGCGGAGCTGCGTCCGCAGCCCGCTGTCCAAAAAGGTCAGTCGACTGAGGTCGGTGCGGTATCCGGTCGCCGCGATGACGTGCTCCGTGCGCAGGCTCACCTCATGTCCCCGGCGGTCCCGAAGGCGTAGGTGTACTGCACCCTCAACGCCATCGATGGCGGCTACGGTGTGACCGAGCAGGACCGGGAATTGGTTCTCCACTCGTGGCCGTAGCCAGTGGGCACCGGCAGGGCCGAGCGCGGTCCGGGCGATCTTCGCCCGCTTGCCGGCCGGCAGGTACGTGAACAAGCCCTGCTGCGTCGAGTAGAACCAGGTGGACCAGCCGGAGCCCAGGCCGGCCTCCGGCTCCCGGAGCTTGCGCAGCATAGGCCGGTCCGGCGGCAGCGGTGCCCCGTTCCACCGCAGCTTCGGCTGCCGCACGACCACCCGCACGGTAGCCCCCTGCTCGTGGGCCAACGCCGCCGACTCCAGCGCGGACTGGCCACCGCCAATGATCGTGATGTCACGCCCAGCGAAGGCTCCCAGGTTGGCATGGGCCGACGTGTGGGTGCACAGCTGCCGCGGCAGCGTGGCGAACGGCTCCGGAAGGTGCGCGAAATGCTCCACACCTGTGGCGATCACCACCGCCCGCGCGTACGCCGTCTCTCCGTTGCTCAGCAACATAGCGAAGCGCCCGTCCACCCGGTCGATATGCGTGACGAGCGTTTCCTCCAAGTCGGGAACCTGCTGACGCTGAAACCACATGCCGTACTCGATGAACGTCTCCAGGGCCAGCGGCCGTCCGTACGACACGTACGGCTTGTTGGTCGCCCGGCAGAACGCTTCGAGCGTGTAGGCTCCGGCCGGGTCGGACAGGTTGGACGCGAACGGCTGGGACTTGAGAAACATGCCGTTGGGCATCCCCCGCCACAGGCTCATCGGCTGGCCGAACGTACGCAGGCTGAGGCCGAGTGCGCGCAGGTGGGCGGCCACGGACAGCCCGTACGGTCCGGCGCCTACGATCGCGACATCGACGGCTTCCCTCATGATGCAGGTTCCTCCTCTGATCGCTCAGTCGACATATTTGTGATAGTGGTTGATACGGGGATTCCGCCGCCTCCGTCCGGTACTGGGCTGCGTTCCGATCGGCGCGGTTTCCGCCCGGGCCGGAAACGTGGCGTCACCCGGGTCGGCTCTCGCCGGCCAAACGGCCGCTCCACCATTCGCCAAGCCATGCGCAGGCACATCAGCCCAAATGGCGCCAGGTCGTCTCGCGCGAACCAGGCCGTCTCGTCGACCCGCCGTAGCGTGGTGAGCCACGACCCGACGGTGAGCTCGCCGCGGCGCAGATAGCCGAGCGCAGCGAGGGTGTCGTAGTTCTCCACGAGAAGGCGTCGTCCCGGGGCGACGTGGCCGGTTGGTATCGGTCGGCCGGTGAGATCGAGATGCGCGGCTCGGGCCACATCGATCCCAGCGGAGTTCTGAAATACCCGGAACTGGGCGCCGATCCGGGGGTTGAAGTCGAGCAGCTTGTATTGACCGTCCCGTGGGTCGAACCGGAGGTCGAGGTCCATGATCCCGCGATAGCCGATCCGGGTCAGCAGGTCCGTCACCTGCCGGTGCAGTTGCGGGTTCGGGACTGCCCGGCCGAAGCTGGTCAGCCCGCAGTGCGGTGGATACGATCTCTCCTTCACCCCGGTGAAGGCTGGCTCGCACACCGAGCTGGCGTTGCAGTAGCCGTGGAAGTACCAGTCCTGACCGGGGCCACCGGGTATGTACTCCTGGAGCATCAGACCACCGGGCGGCGCCTGCCGGTACAGGTCCCCAAGCTCCTGCCTGGTGTGGACGATGGTGGTGCTGCGCGGCGTATGCCGGCGGCGGGCCTGCCAGGGCCGGGCGAGCTTGGCGACCAGGGGGAACCCGACGCTCCACGCGAACTGTTCGGCCTCGGCCACGCTGGCCGGCAGTGCCGTGACCACGTGCGGGGCGTTCTCTTGGACACACAACTCGTACAGCGAGTACTTGCCGGCGAGTCGCCGCGGCAGGCCGGCCGGAGACTCCGGGAAGCGGAAGTGCGGCCGCAGCGCCGTCGCGTGCTCGTTCAGGAGGATGGCCCCCGCGTCGTCGGTGGGTATGACGACGGCCGGCCGGCCGATGCGTTCCGCCAGCTGGAGCAGCCCGGCCACGATCCGGTCCGAGTCAGCCACATCAGGTGTCCAGTACCAGCGGCCACGCAGGTAGCGGGACCACGCGGCCGGGGCCAGCAGGTCCTCATGCACGCCGTACACGTCGATGCCGGCTCGACCGAGACTGCGGATCACGCCGAGCCCGCCGTGATGAAAGACATTCGGGTCGAGCTTGAGCACGACCGCCGGGGTGTCCGTGTCGAACGCGACCTCGGCTGCGCTGCCTCGGGTCACCAGACCTCCCCCTTCCAACGGGCATAGCAGAACTGGGCATCGGGTCGTGCATCGATCGATGGCATCAGCGGAAACCCTCAAGGCCGGCGGCCTGGCCCGGTGCCAACGGCGCAGAGGCCGGTGAGGCCGTTTGCCAGCGGGACACGCTCACCGTAGAGAGGGGCAGCGCCGCCGGCGTCTCACAGCCGACGTATCTCGCCTACGTCAAAGGCAGGAGCGGATGCAGCACCGGCCCGCGCGACGACCCGGGGGCTCGTCGATGGGGTTGATCCAGGTGTTGACATGTATCGGTATGCAATCCGAGCCACGCCAGCGATGCGAGCATGAGCAGGTGGAACGCGTACGCACGCTCCTGGTCGACGACCACCCGGTGTTCGCCCAGGCGTTGGCGGTCCGGCTCAGCGGCGAGCCGGGCATCACCGTGGTCCCTGTCGCCCACACGGTCGACCAGGCGGTGGCTGAACTGGCCCGCAGCCGCCCGGAGGTCGCGCTGGTCGATCTTGTGCTCGGCCGGCAGAGCGGACTCACCGTCGTCGAGCACATCCGGACGAACCATCCCGAGACCAAGGTGATCATGCTCACGGGGGTGAATGACCTCGACACCGTGGTCGAGGCGGTCCGCCGTGGGGCGCGCGCCTGGCTGCCGAAGTCGGCCGACGTCGCTCACATGATCCGGGTGATCCGTGGCGTCCTGTGCGGCGAGGCTTGGATTCCTCCTCTCCTCCTTCAGGGGGTGCTCACCAGACTCGCCGCGCCGGAGCCGGTCGACCCGCTGGGCGCGCTCACGGCTCGGGAGCGCGAAGTTCTGCAATGCGTGGTCGACGGCCTGCCCCGCCAGGAGATCGCGCGGCGGCTCTATCTGTCCCCGAACACAGTCCGGACGCATGTCCAGAAGGTGCTGACCAAGCTCGACAGCCACTCCATCCTGGAGGCCGTCGCGCTCGCTCGGCGCGCGGGCATGCGCCCGTCCGGCGCTTAGCCGACCCGATGCCGAATAGATTCATCATCTCGGACATTCGAGATCACAAGAACAAAGGAGCCATCGCGAGGACCGGGCGGGCCAGCCGCGAGGGCGACAGGAGGCTGTCATGATCGGCCGACGACGCGTAGCTACCGTCATCACCCGGCTGGCCGGCGGGGCCGGCGGCGTCGCGCTGCGCGGCGCCCTCGCCATGGACGCAACCGCCTACGACATCACGCTCATCACCGGCGACGCAGTCGAGCCGCACCTGTTGGACTCAGCGACGGCGGCCGGCCTGAACGTCGTGCGGCTACCCGCCCTCGTCGCCCGGATCGACGCCCCGCGGGATCTCGCGGCCCTGCATGACCTGACCGCCCTGTTGGTCGACGGGCGATACGACGTCGTGCACACGCATACCGCGAAGGCCGGCGCAATCGGCCGGCTCGCGGCGCTCCGGGCGGCCGTCCCGAGACTCGTCCACACGCTGCACGGATTCCCGTTCCACGACTTCCAGCCAGCCTGGCGGCGCGGCCTGTATGTGACGATCGAGCGGCGGCTCGGCCAACTCACCGACGTCGTCCTCGCGGTTGGCAACGCGGTCGCAGCGGAGGCGATCCGGCGGCGGATCGCCGCACCAGAGCGCATCCGGACGATCTCTCCCGTCGTGGCGATGTCCGAGCCCCCGCATGGTGACGCGGCGCGGACTCGGGCGCGAGCGCGGATGGGCATCGCCCCGGGCATCCGGATCGTCGGCACCGTCGCGCGCGTGGACTACCAGAAGGCTCCCGAGCATTGGGTGGATGCCCTGGCGGAGGTCGCTGCCGAGGACACCTGGGGGGTATGGATCGGCGACGGACCGATGCGTGAGCGGATGCTCGAGCGGGTACGCCAGCGCGGTCTGACGCGTTGGTTTCGCCACCTCGGTCACCGAGCGGACGTGGCGGAGCTGCTTCCCGCGTTCGACGTGTTCGCGCTGGCCAGCCGGTACGAAGGCCTACCGTGCGCGGTGGTCGAGGCGATGGGCGCGGGCGTGCCCGTGGTCGCGACCGCGGTCAACTCCGTGTCCGACGTCGTGATACCGGGGGTGACCGGTCTGGTCGTACCACCCGCGGAGCCCAAGCTGCTCGGGCGAGCCATCCGTTACCTGCTCGACCATCCCGGGGACGCGCGCCGTATGGCCGCCGCCGGGCGAGCCCGCCTGGACGACCGGTTCAGCGCGTCCGCCCTCAGCGCCGTTCTCGACGAGGCCTACCGCGCCGATGTGGTCGCGGGTGCGAGCGCGTCGCCGTTTGGATGGCCGGGGCTGTCCCAGCGAGGTACTGAGCGGACGAGGTTCTCGCGGGTGAAATAGTGACAATCGCGCCGGATCGCCCCTATCACGGCTGTTGTCGGGCTTTACTGCCAAACTGTGGGTAGAGTCACTCAGGAAGATCAACAAACAGATCGTGGTGGTGGGCTCCGGGCACAGCCGGCGAGCCAGCAGGAGCGACAACTCCGTCATGACATCCGCCACGAACTGGCCACGATCAGTCTTCTCGCCTCCCTCATCGCTACCAGTGACGACATCGGTGACGCCAGCCGTGCTCGCGCGACCCAGCTCGTGCACGAGCTGCGCTGGCTCGGGAAACTCCTCCAGGCGTATGAGGACCTGCAGGCCGACCCCACCACGCCGCTGTCCCCCACCGAGCGGCTCCGGGTCGATGACGTCGTGCAGGAGGTCATCGCCGGGCTGCGCCTAACCCATTCCACGGCGGTCACGATCGAGGCCAGCGAGGTCTGGACCACGGCCAACCGGCTCGACGTCTGGCGGGTGCTGCGCAACGTAATCGAGAACGCCTTTCGGGCCGCCGGCCCGTCCGGTCACGTGCGGGTTCGCGTGGGCACCGCGGGCGAGGCAGTCATGGTGCAGGTCGACGAGGACGGTCCCGGGTTCGGGGCCGCACCAGCCGGCCTGGCCTCGCTGGGACTGACCATCGTGCGGGACCTGCTCGACCTGCACTGCGGCCGGTTGGTGATGGCGACCAGTGATATGGGCGGTGGGTCCGTGCACGTGCTCATGCCAGCGGCTCCATTCGGGATCGCCGACACGTGGTGTGGGGAGGACGCTCGTGCGGGTACTGGTCTGTGACGATCACGCCCTGTTCGCCGAGTCGTTGGCGGCGGCCCTCAACCAGGCCGGATACGAGGTGCGTGCCGTCACCTACTCCCCCGACCAGGCGCTCGCCGCGCTCGCCCAGTACGAGATCGACGTGTGCCTGCTCGATGTGCAGTTCCCCGACGGCAACATCATCACCCGGCTGCCCGAGCTGCGTCGGCTCGCCCCCGCCGCGCACCCGGTGCTGTTGTCCGCCGAGATGGATACGGAACTCATTGCGGCGGCGCTGGCGGCCGGCATTCGGGGGATCGCTGACAAGGGCGCCACCTTCGCCGACATCTGCACAACTCTCGACCGGGTCTACGCGGGCGAGATCGTGGCCGAGTCGCGGTCGCACCTGACCAGAGCCGGGACCAGCCCACCGGCGAGGCACAACGGCTGGCCCGCCTCCTGACCTGGCGGGAGCGGGAGGTGCTCTGCCACCTCGTCGGCGGGAAAGACACGAAAGCCATGGCCCGGTCGATGCGGGTAACCATCTCGACCGCTCGCAGCCACACGCAGCGGGTACTGACGAAACTAAATGTTCATACACGGCTCGAGGCGACAACCATCGCCGTCCGGTCCGGGATGGTGAGCGGCGACACCGGCGACTGGCTGCTCTGACCCGGCCGATCCCGGCGCCCCTCGGGCACACCGCCGATCGCACCGCCGGTCAACCCGAAGCTCCTGACGGTCAGAGCAGGCCGGGGGCAGACCAGTCCACCGGTGGGAGCCCGGCCTCGATGAGGGCGGCGTTGCACGCGCTGAATGGGCGGGTACCCCGGAAGCCGCGCGGGTTCATCGGGCTGGGGTGGCCCGCCTCGAGCACCACATGCTGCGGGGCGGTCACCAGCGCCGCCTTCTGCCGGGCATACGCGCCCCACAGCAGGAATACCACCCGCGTCGGCAGCTCGTTGAGGGCCTGGATGGCCGCATCGGTCACGTGCTCCCACCCGCGACCGGCGTGCGAGGCCGGTGCTTTAGATCGCACGGTCAGTACCGCGTTGAGCAGGAGCACCCCCTGCGCCGCCCATCCCGTCAGGTCGCCGTTCGGGGGCGGTGGGACGCCCAGGTCCTCGGCGATCTCCTTGTAGACGTTGCGCAGCGACGGCGGAACAGCGACACCGGGCCGCACGCTGAAGCTCAGCCCGTGGGCCTGGCCGGCCTTGTGATATGGGTCCTGGCCGAGAATCAGCACCCGGGTGCGCTCGTAAGGGCACAGCCGCAGCGCGGCAAACAGGTCGGCCCGGGGCGGAAAGACCTCGTGGTTCGCGTACTCGTCCTCGACAAAAGCACTCAGCTTCGCGACCGTGTCCGCGTCCAGAAACGGACCCATCGCGGCCAGCCACGACGCCGGCAGGTCGGCCAGCACATCGCTCATGCGTGGGCAAGCTACCAGGACCCAGGACAGCGGCGACGAACGGCAGCGCCAGCATCCCGAGCCAGGCACGGCCGGCTCGGCGGTCACCGTCCGGTCGGAACGAGGAGGCGGTGTAGGCCTCGTAGCTCAGCGCGGCGAGGCGACGAGTACGCCGCCCCGCCACCGCCGCGGCCGGCCGGCGCGCCGGCCACGCGGCGTCACTCACCACGTCGAACAACGACGACGAAGCCGCCGAGCACGACCAGCAGTAACGACACTCCGGCGTTCTCCATCCACGAATTGGGATCCGACCCGGACGAACACGGCGACGGCAAGGGCGAAAGCGCTGGCATCGGCGACGCCGACGGCGTCGGCAAAGCCGAGGGCGTACGCGAGGGCGTCGGCGACGCCGCGGCCGCACACGATGTGGGCGACGCGGATGGTGACGGCGGCGGCGGTACGGCGGACGCTGACGGCGTTGGCGACGACGACGGCGTTGGCG
>JADGGF010000528.1 GCA_019690055.1 Micromonosporaceae bacterium | reverse complement strand
CTCGCCGCGTTGATCCAGGACCCTCGCCGCGTTGATCTAGGGCACAGAGTGGTGCCTGGAGATCAACTAGCCACTCCAAGCCCTAGATCAACACCGGGAACTCGCGAGATCACCGAGAGGTTGGGGAGCTCTCGTCCTCGCCGGCCAGGGCGGCGCGCAGGCGTTCCTTCTGGTCCATGCGTCGGCGGCTGCTCGCCGAGAGCTGCTCGGCCACCTCGTCGCGCCACTGACGCAGCAGGAAGAACGACGCGACCGAGGAGACGAGCAGCGCGATGAGCAGCTTGAGGAACGGGTTCATGCCCGCGGGCAGCATGACCAGGCCCGCGCAGACCGCGAAGAGCAGGATCCGGGCCAGCGTGTACTTCACGATGGGGTTCATCGCGACTCCGTACGGGGTGCGGTGAGTAGGCGGATTCCGACCCACCATACGGGGGCATAGGCCAGCACGGCCACGAACGCCCCCACCGCCCCGGACAGCAGCGGCACGTCGACGCGGACCAGCCCGGCGGCGAACAGGCCCGCCACGATCCCGACCAGCGCCGACGCCGGCGCGGCCAGCCAGCGCAGCGGGTACGCCTTCCAGGCCCGGAAGTCGTCGAAGTACAGAAACGCCGGCAGGATCGCCACCAGCCACCCGGAGGAGCGGCCGAAGGCCGCCAGTCCGAGCACGGCCAGCAGCCCGTCGATGAGGAGCAGGCCGACCCCGTTCACGACGGCGAAGAGGGCGGCCACGCCCAGCAGCTCCGGCAGGTACCGGATTCGCCCCTCCTCGTCCCGCCGCGGCACCGCCGGCCGGCTCTGATTCATCCCAAACCCCTGGTCACCGCGCTAGCGGAGAGCAATCACGCCCAGACGTCCTGGGGTTCGGCCCGGCGCTCGCGCAGGGTGGGCGGGGCGTCGTACTCGCGCACCACCTCGTACCGGGTGTTGCGCTCGACCGGCCGGAAGCCGGCGTCCCAGATGAGCTCGAGCAGATCCTCGCGGTGCATGGTGCTCGGCGTGCCGTACGCGTCGGCGTCATGGGTGATCTTGTATTCAACGACCGACCCGTCGAGATCGTCCACGCCGAAGTTCAGCGAGAGCTGGGCGACCGAGAGCCCGTGCATCACCCAGAAGCACTTGAGGTGGGGCACGTTGTCCAGCAGCAGCCGGGACACGGCGAAGACCTTGAGCGACTCGGCCGGTGTGGCCATCCGCGTGCGCTCCTGCAGTCGGTTGCGGATCACGCCGTCGGCGGAGTCGACGAAGTCGTGCTGGTAGCGCAACGGGATGAAGACGATGAAGCCACCGGTCTCGTCCTGCAGCTCCCGCAGCCGCAGCACGTGGTCCACTCGGTGCCGGGGCTCCTCGATGTGGCCGTAGAGCATCGTGGCCGGCGTGCGCAGCCCCTTGCTGTGGGCGATGCGGTGGATGCGCGACCAGTCCTCCCAGTGGGTGTTGTGGTCCACGATCTGCTGCCGGATCTCCCAATCGAAGATCTCCGCACCCCCGCCGGTCAGCGACGACAGGCCGGCGTCGATGAGCTCGTCGAGGATCTCCTCGGCGGAGAGGCCGGAGATCCGTTCGAACCAGTGGATCTCGGTCGCGGTGAAGCACTTGAGCGACACCCCGGGCAGCGCCTCCGACAGCGCGCGCAGCACCCGCGGGTAGTACTTCCACGGCAGCGTCGGGTGCAGGCCGTTGACGATGTGCAGCTCGGTGAGCCCCTCGCCCTCCATCTCCTTGGCCTTGGCGACCGCCTCCTCGATCCGCATGGTGTAGGCGGTCTTCTCGCCCGGCTTGCGCTGGAACGAGCAGTAGGCGCAAGAGGCGCTGCAGACGTTCGTGAGGTTCAGGTGCCGGTTGACGTTGAACATCACCCGGTCGCCGTTCAGCTCGGTGCGCCGATGGTGGGCGAGCCGGCCGAGCCAGGACAGGTCATCGCAGGCGTACAGCGCCTCGCCGTCCTCCCGGCTCAGCCGCTGGCCGCCGTACACCTTCTCCTCGATCTCGCGCCGCCATCCCGGATCGGTCGCCAGTGCTGAACTGCCCATGCTCCGCAGCGTACTGCCTGGCTCTCAGCCCGCCGCCGCCGCGAGACCACTGACGTGATCAGCCAGGCACGGCGGCGAGGGCCCGTACGGATGGTGGACCCATACGGCTGCCGGATACGTACGGTGTGGGAGCACGTACGGTCGCGGGCGCACGGATGCCGGGCCCGTACGGTCGTGCGAAGGCCGACACGGCCGCGACGTCGCCGGGCACGCCGAGCGCGGCTGGCCCGTGGGCCGTACGATGCCCCGGGTCGCCGAAGTCGGTGAACATCGACGCCGCGCGACGGCGGGACCGTCCGACTGACGACACGACGGCGGGACTGTCCCGGCTGGCCCGGCTATGGCACGGTGATACCCGGCAAAACTACGACTGTTCCGGCGCCGAGCGTCCGCTCCTCGCTCTGCACGTTCGTGGCGATGCTCGCGGCGCCGGCCGCACAGGGATCGGGAGGGGGATGGGCATGGTCGAGAGTGGGAGCGGGAGGACTCCGAGCGCGAACGGCGAGGCGTCCGACAGGCCCGAACCCCCGACCACCCTCATGGCCACCCCACCGGACGCGTCGGAGGCACCGGACACGGCGAAGGCGCCAGACGCGGCACAGGCATCCGACACGGCGAAGGCGCCAGACGCGTCGAAGGCGCCAGACGGGGCACAGGCATCCGACACGGCGAAGGCACCGGACGCGGCACAGGCATCGGACACGGCGAAGGCGCCCGCCGAGCCGCCGACGACCCCGATGACCCGGCCGCTCAGCGACGCCGCCGCAGCGAGCACCGACACCGGACGAACCGAGGCCCCAGCCGTCGAGCGGCGCGAACCGGTGTGGCCGGGCCTGACCGCCGCCGGGCTGCCGACGCGCGTACCGCGCCGCGGCGACGAGGAGGCGATCCGGGAGGCGTTCATCCAGTCCTGGGAGGCTGAGCCCAGCAGCCCCACCCCGCTGACCCGCAAGCCCTTCACGCCGACCTACCTGACCGAACCGCCGCGACCGCGTCCCTCGTGGGAGCGACTCGATCCGGCCGCGCTGCTGGGTACGCCGTCCGGCCGCGGGGACTCCGACACCACCGAGACCAAGCGCGCGCCCGAGTCGGCGACGGGCGCGACGGCCTCCGACACCCGCCAGGACGCGTCCGCGGAGTCGGGACGGTCGGGTCCCGCCGCGACGCTGGCGTCGGGCACGGCAGCGGAGCCGCGCGAACCGGCGGAGCCACCCGAGCCCAAGGAGCCGCCACGCCCGCCCGAGCCGCCGGAGCCCAAGGAGCCGCCCCGGCCGGTCGAACCACCGG
>JADGGF010000527.1 GCA_019690055.1 Micromonosporaceae bacterium | reverse complement strand
CCCCGCGGGCCCGGGGCGCGCCCCCCCCGGGCGGGGGCCCCCCCCCTGGCGCCCCCCCGGGGGGGCGCCCCCACGACTCTTGCGCGGACCAGCGGCGGCGCGCGCACGACTCTTGCGCGGACCAGCGGCGTCGCGCGTACGACCGCTGCGCGGACCAGCAGCGTCACGCACGCGGGCGCCTCCTCGGGCCGGCGCCTGCTGGACCAGATGGGGCAGAGGCCGGTGGCGGTCGTGGTCTGCGGTGCCGCGGGCACACTCGTCGGCTTTGGCGTCTACGCCCTGCTGCGGCGCCGGTTGCCGTTCTCCAGCGCGTGGCCGATGGCTCGAGCGCGGCTGGCCCAGGCGCGGAGGGCGCGAGCTCGCATGGAACGGGAACTCATGGAGCAGGCCCACCGGAAGCGGGTCGACCGGGAGCGGGCCCACCGGGAGCGGGCCTACCGGACGCAGGGGAGGCGGCGGTGAGCGGGGCGGCGGTCCGGCTGGCCTACAAACCGGTCGGCCTGGTTCTCGGCGTCGCCGCCAGCGCCGCCTCGGGGGTCATCTTCCGGCAGATATGGAAACGTATTAGCGGAGGTGACTCCGCGCCGGAGGCGCACGACCCGACGCGTGACTGGGCCGAGGTCCTGCTCGCGGCAGCGCTGCAGGGTGCAATCTACGCGTTCGTGCGGGCGGCGGTGGACCGGGCGGCTGCGGTCGGCGTCGCCCGGGCGACGGGCGACTGGCCCACCCGCGATCGCAAGCCGACCCGGGTCAAGGTGCCGATCTGACCGAGGCCAGGCGCGCGATCTCGGTGAGGAGAAAGGCCTGCTCGGCCCGACTTCGCGTGCCGTCGGCGGCGGCCCGAAGCTGGGTGAGAGCACCCTCGCGGTCGCCGGCCATCTCCAGCAGATGCCCGCGCACGGCCGCCAACCGGTAATGGCCGGACAGCTTGTCCTCGACCGTGGCCAACAAGGCGAGTCCGGCGCGGGGACCGTCCACCATGGCCAGAGCCACGGCCCGGTTCAGCGTCACAATCGGGCCGGGGGCAATGCGTTCCAGAACGCCGTACAGGGCCAGGATCTGCGGCCAGTCCGTCCCGGCGCCGGGCCGCGTCGGCGCGCCACATGTTGATGAGGCGCCGGGAGGCGGCGGTGACCAGCCAGGCATCGGGGTTGTCCGGCAAGCCCTGCGTCGGCCACTGGGTCGCCGCCGCGAGCAGCGCCTCCTGCACGGCGTCTTCGGCGGCGTCGAAGTCGCGATACTTGCGCGCGACCGTGCCGAGGACCCGCGGCGCCAGTGTGCGCAGCAGGTCCTCGACATCGCGGGCGTCGGGGCCCGGCCGACCGGCCGCCGTCATACCTCGACCGGAGGCGGCCCGGCGACCGGCCGCACCTCGATCGGAATCCGCAGCGGTTCGCCATCCTTGCCAGGGGCCGCCGAAGCCTTCGCCGCGATCTCGTACGCGCGCTCTGGCGTGGTGACATCGACGATCCAGAATCCGATGAGGAACTCCTTGGACTCCGGGAACGGGCCGTCGGTGACCACCGGTGTCCCCTTCTCGTCGGCCCGCACCACGCGCGCCTGATCGGGGAAGGTCAAACCCTCGTTGAACACCATCTCCCCGGACTCGGTGAGCTCCCGGTCGAACCGGTGCTGGAACTCGATGTGGTTCTTGACGTCCTCCGCCGACCAGCTCAGGATGCCGCCGCTCACGTCACGCGGCGTATGCATCATCAGCATGTACTTCATGGTGACTCCTGTTCTCGTGTGCCCCGGCGGGGCCCTTACACCCATCAGTCACCGCCGCCCGGGTGTCCTCGACATCCTCGCCCAGATTTCTTTCTCCGGTGGCGCGAGGAGCATCGCAGCGAGCTTGCGAGCGAGGAGCGGACCGAGCGTTCCGGAAGAGGATTCGTCGCGGCTTTCCTGCCCGTCGGCTCGCCCGTGGGTCGGCCGAACTCCTGCGGCCCGATGATCTGGTCGCGTACCGTCGCTTGGAGAGCCGCTAGGACCGGAGCACACGGGGAGGTTCTGTGCCATGGCGTCCCGTCTCAACCCTTACCTGAACTTCTCGGGCAACGCGCGAGAGGCGCTGGAGTTCTACCGCGACGTCTTCGGGGGCGAGCTGCGGATCAACACCTACGGAGAGTTCGGCACCACGGAGCCGGACCAGATGGACAAGGTCATGCACGGCATGCTCGAGACGCCGAGCGGATACACGCTCATGGCGTCCGACACGCCGCCGAACATGACGACCACGATCGGCAACACGATCGTGTGCAACATCAGCGGTGACGACGCCGAGGAGCTGCGCGGCTACTGGGACCGTCTCTCCGCCTCCGGCGTGGTCTCCGTGCCGCTGGAGAAGCAGGTGTGGGGAGACGAGTTCGGTGCCTGCGTCGACCGCTACGGCGTGGAGTGGATGATCAACATCAGTCAGCCCGCGACCGTGAGCTGAGAGGCCGTTGCGTCAGGCCGTTGTGTGTCAGGCCGTTGTGTCAGGAAGGACGCCTTGTTGACGGTTCTTGCCTAGGAAGGCGTCCTTCCTGCGCTTGTGGTGTTCCTGCTCTCGTATTGCTCCCTGCGCTTGCGCGCACGTCTGGGCGTGTGGTGCTCCGGACACTTGCGGTCCGTCTTCGGTTGGTGGATAGTGGCACTATCTGGTATCCACTGGCTGACCGGGGGAGGGGAGCGATGCACGACTGGACGCCGCTCATCGTGATGCACGCGGTCGCGGCCACGCTGGCGATGGTGCTCGGTGCGGTGAATCTGTTCCGGCGGCGGCGTGGCGACCTGCCGCACCGCGTCATCGGGCGCACGTGGATCGGCGCCATGTACGTCACCGCCCTCAGCTCCTTCGGCATCCAGGAACTGCGGCCGGGCCGCTTCTCGTGGATCCACGCGCTCAGCGTGCTCACACTCATCACGCTGACGTTGGGGCTGTGGCACGCGCGGCGGGGTCACGTCGCCGCCCACGCCGGCAACATGATCGGCAGCTACCTCGGGCTCATCGGCGCGTTTATTGGTGTCGTGGCCGTGCCCAGCCGCCTGATTCCGCAGGCGTTCCAGCACAACTGGCTCGGCATGGCGGCGATCACGGCGCTGATCGTGGGCGTCGGGCTGGCCTTCGTCGCCGTCGTGACCTGGGTGTTGGGCGGGCACGTGGCCCGCGTGTCCGGTGGCGACGCGGTCGACATCCCGGCCGTGCCCCGCACGTGACCTCGTCCTCGTCCACTTGGGACGGTCGGGTCACGCAGTGCTGACGGTCAGGCCGACGTGGCCCGGGGCGAGGCCTGGGTCGGTGCGGGCCGTTCGGTCTCGCCGTCGGGGTACAGGGGAGGGG
>JADGGF010000526.1 GCA_019690055.1 Micromonosporaceae bacterium | reverse complement strand
GACTATGCGAGTTATATCGCGTTACTGTGTCGCTCGACCCGAGCCGGCGACGCGACCCGGCTCGGACTGAGACGTCGGATCACAAGGGAGGGACCGTGGCGGACACGGTGCTGATCGAGACCAGAGGACTGCGTAAGTCGTTTCGGTCTCGCGACAAGACAGGGGTCAAGACCGTCGAGGCGGTCCGCGGGGTGGACCTCACGGTGGGCGAGGGGGAGATCTTCGGGTTCCTCGGACCCAACGGCGCGGGCAAGACGACCACCCTGCGCATGCTCGCCACCCTGCTGCAGCCGGACGGGGGCGAGGCGACCGTGGCGGGGGCCGACCTGCGCCGGCAGCCCGGCGAGGTGCGCAAGCGGATCGGCTACGTGGCGCAGGGCGGCAGCACCTGGGACGACTCGACCGCGCGCGAGGAGCTCGTGCTCCAGGCCCGGCTCTACGGCCTGAGCAAGGCCGAGGCCGAGCAGCGGGCGGCGAAGGCCCTGGAGGCGTTCCAGCTCAGCGAGTACGCCGACCGCCGCTGCAAGACGTACTCCGGCGGCCAGCGCCGCCGGGTCGACATCGCGCTCGGCATCATCCACGGCCCGCGCATCGTGTTCCTCGACGAGCCGACCACCGGGCTGGACCCGCAGAGCCGGGCCCACATGTGGGACGAGGTGCGGCGGCTGCGGGCCGAGGGCATGACGGTCTTCCTGACCACCCACTACCTCGATGAGGCGGACGCGCTGTGCGACCGGCTGGCCATCATGGACCATGGCCAGATCGTCGCCGAGGGCACGCCGGCCGAGCTCAAGCGGGAGATCTCCGGCGACGTGCTCGTCGTGGGGCTCCCAGCCGGCGCGGCCGACCGAGCCTCCGCGCTGCTCACGCGCGAGCCGTACGTGAACCGGTTGGAGACCACCGAGGGCGGCGCGCTGCGTCTGTTCGTCGACGATGGTGCCTCGGCCATTCCCCAGGTGCTGCGCGCCATGGACAGCGCGGGCATCTCGCTCACCACGGTCGAGCTGCACCGCCCGAGCCTCGACGACGTGTTCCTCACCAAGACCGGCCGCTCGCTGCGCGAGTCCTGATTGGCCGCTCGCTGCGCGAGTCCTCGGTCGACAGTCACAGGAGTTTAAGGAAGAAAGGTTTTTGCACCTATGAAGGTCGCCCGTGACACGTGGCTGGTCTTCGCGCGACAGATCCAACTGCTGATTCGCCAGCCGGTGTGGGTCTTCGTCGGTGTGTTCCAGCCCGTCATGTACCTGCTGCTCTTCGCGCCGCTGCTCAAGCCGGCGCTGTCGCCGCTCGGCGTCACCAGCAACGAGGACGTCTACCGCATCTTCGTGCCCGGCCTGCTGGTGCTGCTCGCGCTTTTCGGCGGCCTGTTCTCCGGGTTCGGCCTCATCGCCGAGCTGCGCGCCGGAGTGATCGAGCGGTCCCGGGTGACGCCGGTCAGCCGCTTCGCGTTGCTGATCGGTCGGAGCCTGCGGGACGTGGTCACCCTCGTCTTCCAGGCGGTCATCATCACCCTGCTCTCGCTCGCCTTCGGCCTGCGCGTGCACCTGGGGTACCTGCTGCTCGCCTACCTCATGCTCGGGCTGATCGCGCTGATGACCTCGTCGATCTCGGCAGCGGTGGCGCTCATCGTGCGCAGCGAGGACGCCCTGGCCCCGTTGATGAACACGATCACGCAGCCGCTGTTCCTGCTCTCCGGCATCCTGTTGCCGTTGACCTTCGCTCCGGTGTGGTTGCAGCGCGTCGCCGACTGGAACCCGTTCTCGTGGGCGGTGGACGGGACCCGGGCACTGTTCGCCAGCGACATCGGCAACGACAAGGTGTGGCAGGGTCTGCTCATCGTGGTCGTGCTCACCGTGCTCTCGGTGGTGTGGGCGGCCCGGAAGTTCGCCACCAGCGTCCGCTGACCCGACTGCTGTGTCAGGAAGGACGCCCTCTTGACGGTTCTTGCCTAGGAGGGCGTCCTTCCTGACACCAAGGTTCCTGACATCAGGGGGGTCAGCGCTTGCGGGCGATGGTGAGCCCGTCGGCGAGGGGGATCATGACCGCCTCGACCCGGGAGTCGGTCAGCACGTAGTCGTTGAACTCGACCACCGCGGTCTGGTCCGGGTTGATCGGGGCGAGCACCGTGCCGTGGTACAGCACGTTGTCGACGACGATCACCCCACCCGGCCGTAGGCGGGGGACGAGCGCGTCCCAGTACGTCCGGTTGTTCACCTTGTCGGCATCGATGAAGGCCAGATCAAGGTGGGGCTCGTCCGGCAGCTCCAGCACGTTCTGCGCGGCCGGACCGAGGCGCAGCTCGATGCGGTCGGCGACGCCGGCCCGCTCCCAGTACCGTCGCGCGATGTCGGTGAACTCCTTCGAGATGTCGAAGCAGATCAGACGCCCGTCCGGCGGCAGCCCGCGGGCGATCGACAGCGATGACAGTCCGGTGAAGGTGCCGATCTCCACTGCTCGGCGCGCCCCGACCAGGCGGGTGAGGAACGTGAGGAACGGCGCCTGTTCCGGGGCGATGGACAGGTTGGCGTACTGGGGCAGGGCCGACTGGGTCTCGGCGAGCAGGTCGGTGACGACGGGGTCCAACAACGGGTTGTGCGCGACGAGGTAGCTGTGCAGCTCGTCGCTGAGTCCGATCGACTTGAGGCTCACGGATCCGACCGTACGCGATGGACCACGGTCACGCCGACCGGACCGGCCGCCCGGCCCACGCGGTGGGGACGTCGAGGCCGAGCTCACGCAGCAGCCGGCGCACCAGCGGCAGCGAGACGCCAATGACGTTGGAGTGGTCACCGTCGATCCGGTCCACGAACCAGCCGCCGAGCCCGTCGATGGTGAACGCGCCGGCCACCTGCTGCGGCTCCCCGGTGGCCACGTAAGCGGCGATCTCGTCGTCGGTGACATCGGCGAAGGTGACCCGGGTGCTGGCCACGTCGGCCGCCTCGGTGCCGGTCGTGACATCGACGAGGCAGTGTCCTGTGTGGAGGGTTCCGATACGACTGCGCATCCGGCGCCAGCGGGCGACCGCCTCCTCGGCCGTGGCGGGCTTGCCGTGGATGGCTCCCTCGAACTCGAGGACCGAGTCGCAGCCGAGCACCAGGGTTCGTTCGTCCTCCGCCGGGCCGGCCGCCGGCCGCTGGCCGCGGAGCCGATTGGCGACCGCCTCGGCCTTCAACCGGGCCAGGACGGCGCAGTGCGTGCGGGCATCGGTCGACTCGACGGCCGATTCATCGACGCCGCTCACGATGACGGTCGGGTCGAGCCCCGCCGCGCGCCGGCGCCCCCCCCCGGGCCGGGGCGCCCCCCCCCCCACCCCCCGCCACCGGGG
>JADGGF010000525.1 GCA_019690055.1 Micromonosporaceae bacterium | reverse complement strand
CGCCGCGGTCTGGTCGTACAAGCAGGCCGCCGAGCCGTCGGTTCCGCTGATCGGCAGCGTCGGCCCGACCCTGACCCGCGCGGGCAACACCATCACGATCGAGGGTCGCGGTTTCGGCACCAGCGGCACGGTCAAGGTCGGCGGCGTCACCGCATCGACCACGAGCTGGACCGCCAACCGCATCATCGCCACCGTTCCCGCCGGAGTGACGCCCGGGAACGTCGGAGTCACGGTCACGAAGGGTGGCAGCACGAGCAACGTATACGAGATCATAAACCTCTCGGGACCGCAGGTTCCGGTGACGTTCACGGTGAACAACGCTCCGCCGACGAACTGGGGCGACAACATCTACCTCACCGGAAACGTCTTCGAGCTGAGCAACTGGTCCACCAACCCGTCGAAGGCCATCGGCCCGATGCTCGCCCCGAACTACCCGAACTGGTTCATCACCGCGAACGTGCCGGCGTGCACGACGATCCAGTTCAAGTTCATCAAGATCACCTCAGGGGGATCGGTGACCTGGGAGAACGGATCGAACCACAGCTACTCGACACCCTGCTCGGGTACCGGCGCGGTCACGGTGAACTGGCAGTACTAGCCGTGCTAGCAGTGACTCAAGGTCAGGGAGGGGCCCGGCCGCGCCGTGGCCCCTCTCCCGGCAATGACTCCAGGAGCGCCGTGAGTACGGCCGGCAATGAGCACGCCAGGCGGCGCGTGACCTCGGCCAGGCTCGCCGCCGAGTAGCAGGTTCACCACCCTCCGGACGGCACCGTGCTCCGTCGGCCTGGTCTACCCCTTTGGAGAGGACGGACATGCACCTGCTGGACGAACCCCACCACGACGGCTCGGCCCTGTACGTCTCGACCCTGACACCGAAGCTGGGCGAGGTGGTGCGGGTGTGGGTTCGCGTACCCGCGGCTTCCGGCGTCACCGGCGTCCACGTGCGCACGACCCCGGATGGCGAACCCCGATTCGCGCCGCTTGAGATCGACCGCGACCGTACGGGTAAGGCAATCGGCGGCTACGGCGCGGATGACGTCTGGTGGCGGGGGCAGGTTCGGGTCCACAACCCGGTCACGAACTACCGCTTCATGCTGAGCAAGCCGTCGGGCCCGCCATCCTGGCTGACCGCCCGCGGAATCTTCGACCACGACCTGCCGGACGCGACCGACTTCCGCCTCGTCGCCTACGAACCGCCGCCGGCGTGGATCGCCGATGCCGTGGTGTACGAGATCTTCCCCGACCGCTTCGCGCGGTCGACCGCCGCGGGACCGCTGGACCCGGCGACAGTTCCGAGCTGGGCGGTGCCGTGCTCGTGGGACACCGACGAGGTTGTCCCTAACGGTCCCGAGACCCCGCTGCAGCTCTTCGGTGGGGACCTGGACGGCATCATCGAGCACCTTGACCACATCGAAGAGCTCGGTGCCAACACGATCTACCTCCGGCCGGTGTTCCCGGCCGAGTCCAACCACCGGTACAACGCGTCCAGCTTCGACGAGGTCGACCCGTTGCTCGGCGGCGAGCCGGCGTTGCGTCGGCTGGCCGACGCCGTCCACGCCCGGGGCATGCGTCTGATCGGTGACATCACCACCAACCACTGTGGAGACACCCACCCGTGGTTCGTCGCCGCCCGACGCGATCCGGCCTCGCCGGAGCGGCAGATGTTCTACTTCGACGACGAAGGCGGCTACGAATGCTGGTACGGCGTATCGACACTGCCCAAGCTCAACTGGAGCAGCCCGCTCCTGCGCGAGCGCATGGCGGCGATCGTGCGGCGCTGGTTGGAGTACTACGACGGCTGGCGCGTCGATGTGGCGAACATGACCGGCCGCCAGGGCGGCGAGGACCACAATCACGAGGTCGCGGCCACCCTGCGGCGGGAGGTCATGGGGGTCCGGCCGGACGCGATGTTCATCGCCGAGCACAACCACGACGCCACGGGCGACCTGGATCGCGACGGCTGGCATGGCACGATGTTCTACGCGGGCTTCACCCGTCCACTGTGGACGTGGCTGCGCGCGCCTAGCCTGGACCTGCCGGACTTCATCGGCGTACCGGGCGGGGTGCCTCACCGCGACGGCCCCGCCGTGCTCGCCACGATCCGTTCGTTCTGGTCGCTGATATCCTGGCGGGCGCTGACCCACTCGTGGCTGCTGCTGGACTCTTTCGACTGCGCCCGGTTCCGTACGGTCGCCGGCACGCGCGAGCGCCATCTCGTCGGGGTCGGCCTGCAGATGACCATGCCCGGGACGCCGATGGTCAGCGCCGGGGCGGAGTTCGGTCTGACCGGACGCAATGGCGAGGGTTCCCGCATTCCCATGCCGTGGGACCGGCCCCACCACCGCGACGAGGTGACGGCCAAGGTGTTCCGTGACCTGATCGCCCTGCGGCGCAGCGAGCCCGCGCTGACCCATGGGGGACTGCGCTGGCTCTACGTCGATGCGGACACGCTGGTCTTCGCGCGCGAGACCGCTGAGGAGTCGCTGTTGGTGGCCGCGCGGCGCAGTACCGGCGACCCGGTCCAGTTGGCCATCGGCACCCCGGCCCAAGGGGTGTACGACGCGGAAGACCTCGTGCCCGACGGCGGGCGGATCACGCTGCCCGGCGATGGCCCGTCATTGCGGATCTGGCGCTTGAGATGACCGACGTCGATATTGACGTGCTCGTCCTCGGGGGTAGCGGGGTGGACACGATCGTCTATGTCCCCGAGCTGCCGCTACCGTTCGCCGACAGCTACCTGGTCCCCGCCATCCAGCTCCGGCCCGGGCAGACCGGGGACAATGTCGCGCTCGGCGTGCACGCGCTGGGCCTGCGGACCCACCACATCGACATGATCGGCGACGACCACGAGGGCGACCTCGTCCGGGCGATGCACGCCGAGCACGGCGTCCCGTTCACGCCGGTTCCCCTCGCCGCCGGTACGCGGCGGGCGGTCAACCTCGTGGGCCCGGACGGACAGCGCCTGTCGCTGTACGACATGACCCGTTCCAGCCCGGGCGACCGCCTGCCGGCGGACACCGTCGCCTCGCTGGCCCGGCGCAGCCGGCACGCCCATGTCTCCATCACCTTCCCCTGTGGATACACGCTGCCGATCCTGCGCGAGGCCGGCACCACCATCTCCACCGACCTGCACAACTGGGACGGTATCGACGACTATCACAGAAAGTTCGCCTATGAGGCCGACCTGGTCTTCGTGTCGGCGACGGCACTGGCGGCGCCGCGGGAGACGATGCGCCAGATCGCCGAACACGGCCGGGCCACGGTCGTGGTCGTCACGGACGGGGCCCGCGGGTGCTACCTGTGGGCGGGCGGGGAGATCGAGCACATCCCGGCGG
>JADGGF010000524.1 GCA_019690055.1 Micromonosporaceae bacterium | reverse complement strand
CGGCCACCGCCGCCACCCCACCCAGCAGCGCCATCCCACCCAGCAGTGCGGCCCTGCTCCGCACCATCGAAGCGAGTCGACGCGGGACCAAGCCGCGACCGGCGTTACTCGCAGATTCCGCTCCGGCGAGCTGCGCGGAATCGCTCGCCTTCACACCCGCCATACCCTGGCGTTTACCGTGGACCGGGCCCGGCTAAACCGAGCCGGGCCGGTGTCGCGTCGCATGCACTCGTTCGGGTGCCCCGGCCGACTTACGGGGCGCCTCAGATGGGGGGCGGGCCGGTGGAGCCGGCGGCGTACTCATGCATGGGGAGAAGATCTTTTTCCCAGGCCGACAGGATCGGGGTGAGCACCCGCCACGCCTGCTCGGCCTCGTCGCCGCGGATGGACAGCGTCGGGTCACCGGTGAGCACGTCGAGCAGGAGCTGACCGTACGCGGGCAGGCGGGACGGCTCGGTCTGCGCGGCCAGGGTGAACGGGGTGAGCGTGCGTGGTCGCGGACCGGTGCCGACCAGGTCGAGGGCCATCCCTTCCGGCTCGAGCCCGAACCGCAGCACGTTGGGTCGGGCGTCCTCGGCGCGACCGAACGCCAGGTACGGCACGGGTCTAAAGTGGATGGCGACTTCCTTGCGGTCGGCCCCGAACGCCTTGCCGGTCCGCAACCGGAACCGGGTTCCCGACCAGCGCCAGTTGTCGATGTGAAGCACCACCTCGGCGAACGTCTCGGTGCCGCGGTGCGGGTTGACCCCCTCCTCGTCGACGTAGGCCGGTACGTCATGCCCGTCGATGTGTCCCGCGGTGTAGCGACCGCGGCGCGTCTGGGTCCGCACGTCGTCCTCGGTCAGGGGCCGCACCGCGCGCAGCACGTCGAGCTTGCGGTCGCGCAGGTCGCGTTCACTGATGCTCAGCGGTGGCTCCATGGCGACCAGGCACATCAGTTGGAGCAGGTGGTTCTGGACCACGTCCTTGAGCGCTCCGGTGCCGTCGTAGTAGCTCGCCCGCCCCTCCAGCGCGAGCGTCTCCTCCCAGGTGATCGCCACTTCCTCAATGTGTGCGCTGTTCCAGACCGGTTCGAGGATGCGGTTGGCCAGCCGGCTGCCCAGGACGTTCTGGACCGTCGTCATGGCCAGGAAGTGGTCGACCCGGAACACCGCCTGCTCGGGCAGGAGCTTGGCCAGCAGCCGGTTGAGGCGCACGGCCGAGTCCAGGTCCTCCCCGAACGGCTTCTCAAGCACGAGCCGGCTGTCGGGCGGCAGGCCGGTCTGTTGCAGCGTGGTGACCACCGTGGGGAACAGGGCCGGAGGGAGCGCGAGGTACACGGCCACAGGCCGGTCGTCCGTGATCAGCTGCGCCACGCTGTCGGGGTCGTGGACGTCGGTCGGCTGGTAGCGGATCGAGGCCACAACCGCTTGCCGGGCGGGCAGCGGGCACGCGAGGGCGTGCTCGTCGAGGCGGCTGCTCGCCCAGTCCCGGTACTGCTCGGTGCTCAACGGCTGCCGGCCCGTGCCGACCACCTCGAAGCCGTCGGGGAGCTGACCGGCGTCCTGCAGCGCGGCCAGGGCGGGAAGCAGGTAGCGGGCGGTGAGGTCGCCGGTGGCCCCGAAGATGACCAATTGATCGATCATCGTCTCACCCCCGCCCCGACCGGCCGTGGCTGGTCGGGGCCCACCACGATGGGTCGGCCGGATGAGGCACGGGCCGACGCTAACACCGGGTCGCGGGGTGGCGCGGCGTCTCCGGTGGGTCGCCCCGCCGTCGGGTGAGGGGTGTTCGGTTCGGCCGACTGGTTCGCCGGTCAGGTTGATTCGGCAGGTAGGTCCGGGGCGACCTCCGGGGCCCCGTGGGGTTCGGTTCGGCCTGACGCGGGCGTCCCCTAGCGGCGGCCGGTCCGCCCGTAGCGGGACGGGGTCGTGCCGAGGTAGCGGCGGAAGTGTCGGCTCAGGTGCGCCTGGTCGTAGAAGCCGACCGCGGTGGCGACCTGGGCCGGCGGTCGGCCGTCGAGCAGCAGCCGTCGGGCCAGGTCGATGCGACGCCCGGTCAGGTAGGCGTGCGGCGGCAGCCCGAAGGCCGTGGTGAAGGCCCGGACCAGATGCGTGGGGTGGGCGCCGAGCCGGGCTGACGCCTCGCGCAGCGTGATGCCGGTGGTGGTGTGGGCGTCCAGCAGATCCCGCAGTTGCTCGGCCGTGCGGCGACCGGCCGTACGGGTCCGGGGTTTCCCGCTCGCCGACGCTCGGGGCGTGAGGTGGTTGTGGAGCCGCTCCCGGATGAAGGCCAGCCGGCTCTCGGCCTCGAGCTCCTCTCCCGGCGCTGTCAGCACCCGGTGCAGCGAGTCGATGCGATCGCGCAGGGGCGCATCGCGCAGGTCGGGCGAGTCGACGGCCGCCCCGATGGTCATGGGTGAGAACATCTGGGCATCGAGGTAGATGACGCGCTTGCGGAAGCCGTCCGCGGTCGCGGCGCGGCCGTCGTGCGGGACGTGGGGCGGCAGCAGCGTCACGGTGGCCGGGTGGCTGCCGTGGGTGCTGCGGTCCAGCGCGTACCGGACCGCGCCGGCGTCGACGATCAGCAGGGTCCAGGCCTCGTGGGCGTGCAGGGGATAGGCGTGCTCGACGAAGTGGGCGTGGAAGACCTCGAGGATGCCCGGCACCGCGGGACGCCAGGCCCGCACCTGCTCGGCCCCGCGACGGATCCCGGCCCGGCGGGGAAGCGGGGCCTTGCGGGGGAGCCCGGGCGGGTGCGCCGGCCCGGTCCGGCGGAGCTCGGCCATGCAAAGAACGTACAAGACGGGCGCTGAGCGGACCGGCGACGCTGGCCGTATGCGCTTCGACACCAAGATCGCGGTACTGCTGCGGGACGACCTCGAGATGTGGCAGCGCCTCAACGTCACCGCGTTTCTCGTCAGCGGGATCGCCGCCGCCCGGCCCGAGCTGATCGGCGAGACGTACCTGGACGCGGACGGCACTGAGTACCTACCGATGTTCGGGCAGCCCGTGCTTGTCTTCGCTGGCGACGCCGAGCTGCTCGCGGCGGCGCGCCAGCGGGCGCTGCAGCGAGGCATGCGCATCGCTATCTACACGCGGGAGCTGTTCGGCACCGGCAACGACGTGGACAACCGGGCCGCCGTGCGGGCCGTGCCGGGGGAGAAGCTGGACCTCGTCGGGCTGGCCGTGCACGGCGCGCGCAACGCGGTCGACAAGATCGTCAAGGGGGCCCGGCTCCACCCGTGATGGCCCCGACGCTGCGGTTGTCCCGTCGATGCCCGCGGTGGACCGACCAGAGTCCACAACAGTGGGGGTTTGTGGCCCGCGGGGGCCCACCCCCCGGGAAAAGACCCGCCGGGGGGGCGGGGG
>JADGGF010000523.1 GCA_019690055.1 Micromonosporaceae bacterium | reverse complement strand
CAGCTTCTTTTGTGTTTAAGATACAGCCACAGGGCGGTGGTCCGTGTGTGCAACGAGCCAGGGTGGGGGACGATTCCCACTTACCGCCACGTGACGCACACGACTCCTTACAAATGTAGCGAGCAGATGACCAGACCCAAGCCGTTGGCCACGATCATCTTTCCTGGGTGAGCGAATCGTCCATCCCCGGCTCGGCTGGGGACCTGGCCCGGGCGGCCGGCCGCCGCCCGGCGCCGGCCTCGGCGGCAAACAGGAACGGGCATCGGGGTGTCGGGGGCTGCCGGGCATTGCCGCCGGCTGGCACGATGGGCGCCGTGACCGCCTTGGCGGGGATGTCATCGCCCCGGATCTTCATCTCCTATGCGCACGACAACGACGCGCATCGGGCCGCGGTGCGCCAGCTGCGGGACGTCCTGCGGGGCCTGGGTTTCGCCGTCATCTTCGACGAGGACGTGCCCGGCCCGGTCAACTGGCCCGAGTGGCAGGAACGATCGATCGACTCCGCTGACTTCGTTCTGGTGATCGCGTCGCCGCAGTACCGGGTGCGGGCGCTGGGCGACGGACCGGTCCAGGTCGGCCGTGGGGTGTACGCGGAGGCCCGGAAGCTGGGCGCGCTCATCTACGCGGACAAGGGCACCGCCTCGCTGCAGCGGATCCTCGCCGTGGTGCTGCCCGGGGGCAGCCCGGCCGACCTGCCGTACTTCTTCGCCCCGCCGGCCACGGCGTACTTCCCGATCGCCGAGATCAGCCCGACCGGGTTGCGGTCGCTGCTGCGGGTGCTGCGCGGCGAGGTCACCGTCTCGCCCGACGGGGAGGGCGTACGCCGGCTGCGGCGTACGGTCAGGCTCGACGTCACTGTCCGGGGGCGGGCCGTCCACACCCGACTGTCGGTCGGCGACACGCCGTTCGGGGAGCATCGGGCGGACCTGCCGGTGGGGATCGAGCGGGCGTTCGCCCCGCTCGACGCGGCGCCGAACTCGGCCGACCCGTCGGCGACGGTCGAGGCGCTGCGGGCGGCGGGCCGGCGGCTGGCGGCGGTCCTGCTGAGCGAGGCGATGGCGCAGCGGCTGCAGGTCGTCATCGATTCGGTGGGGATCGGCGCGCCGGTCGACGTCGAGGTGTTCTGCGACGGGGACGCGCTGATCCTGCCGTACGAGCTGCTGGTGCTGCCGGACGGGCGGGTGCTGTCCACTGTGCCCGGTGTCCGGATGCTGCGCCGACTGGCCGAGGTGACCGGGCCACCGCCGTCGGCACCGCCTGGACCGCTGCGCATTCTGGCCGCCGTTGCCGCCCCGACCTCCAGCCGCAACACGCTGGACGTCGAGCGAGAGATGCAGGCGATCATCGATGCGGTCGCCGACCTGGGCACGGCCGAGGTGACGATCCTCGAGGTGGCGAGCCTGGACCAGATCGCCGCCGCGCTGCACCGCGACAGCTACCACGTGCTGCACCTATCCGCCCACGGGTCGTCCGCCACGATCGAGCTGGAGGACGAGGACGGCAACGCCGTGTCGGTCGGGGCGGCGGATCTCGTCCGGATCCTCCAGCACGCGGGCCAGCGGGTGCCGCTGATCGTGCTGTCGTCCTGTGAGGGCGCGGCCGGCGGCGACGCGGGCCTGGCCGCGACGCTGCTGCGCCACGGGGCTGACCGGGTGCTGGCGATGCAGGCCCGCGTCTCCGACGACTACGCCACGCGGCTCATGGGCGAGGTCTACCGGGAGCTGGCCGCGGCCAACACCCCGGTCAGCCAGGCGCTGGCCCACGCCCGCTGCTCGCTCGCCACCCCGGGGGTCTCGGGTCTGCCGTCGTCGGATGGGTCGTCGGCTCGGCCGGAGTACGGGGTGGCCACGCTGTTCGCCGCCGCCGGCGACCCACCGCTGTGCGGGCCGGGTGAGCCGGTGCACCTGTCGCGCCGGGTCGAGCCGCCGTCCGGGCAGCGGGTGCGGGAGCTGCGTATCGGCGACCTGATCGGCCGCCGGCGCGAGCTGCGCTCGGCCCTGGCCGCGCTGCGGGACGACCGGCGCTTCGTGGAGAAGCACGGCGCCACCCGTGGGGTCGTCCTCACCGGCATCGGCGGTATCGGCAAGACCGCGCTCGCCGGCCGGATCATCGCCCGGTTGAAAGAGGAGACGACCGACCGGTGGACCGTGGTGGTCCACGAGGGGGAGCTCAACCTGCAGTCCCTTCTGGACAGTGTGGCCCGGGACGTGCCCACGCTCGCGGAGCGGCTGGCCCGGTTGGCGGACGAGCAGAAGCTGCCGACGCTGGTGGCGCTGCTGGAGAACGTCCGGCTGTTGCTGGTGCTGGACGACTTCGAGCGGAACCTGACGGCCGGGGGTGAGGAGTTCCGCGAGCCGTCAACGGCGACCCTGTTCGCCGACCTGGTCCGGCACACCGGAGGCCGCAGCCGCCTGCTAATCACCTGCCGCTACCCGGTGCCGGGGGGCGACGACCTGCACCGGCTCGAGGTGCCGCCGCTGAGCCCGGCCGAGCTGCGCCGGATGCTGCTGCGGATGCCGATGCTGCGCGACCTGCCCGTCGAGGACCGCCGCCTCATCGTCACCACGATCGGCGGCCACCCGCGGCTCATCGAGTTCGTCGATGCCCTGCTGCGCGGCCGCAAGGGCCGCGGCCTGCTGCACTCGGTCTCCGAGAAGCTGCGCGCGCTGGCGGCGGCCGAGGGCGTCCCGCTGGCCCGGTCGCCCCGCGAGGCACCCACCCTCTCCGACGCGACCCGGCAGGCGATGATCCTGGGCAGCCGCGACATCCTGCTCGACGAGCTGCTGGCGCTGCTGACGCCCCGGCAGCGGGAGGTGCTGCTGCAGGCCGCGGTCTCCCGCATCGCCATGACCATTGACGACCTGGGCACGGCCGTCGATCCGCCGGGGGATGTCCGAGAGGACGCGTACCGGCTCATCGACCTCACCCTGCTCTCCACAGTGGACGGCGGCGCGACCGAGGACGTCGTCGTCCACACGTGGGTGGCGGAAGCGCTCACGCCCCATCAGGGCGACCAGCAGCCGGCCCGCCACGCCCGCGCCCTCGACCTGCGCCTCCGTCGTATCCGCGAGGACCGGGAGACGTTCGACGACTACGCCGAATGCGTCCGCCACCTCGGCGTCCTCGGTCGTTTGGATGAGCTGCCGTCGTTCGTTCTTACGGTGTCGCGGTACGTGGGCCAGCTCGGCACCGCCGAGCTCAGCGTCCAGGCCCGCGCTCTTCTGCCCGATGACCATCGCCTCTTGACTGGATTCCTCGATCTGGAGGCGACGGCGGCGACTGCGGCCGGCCAACCCGAGCGGGCCCGGGCCCCCCCCCCCCCCCCGCGGGGCGGGCCCCCCCCCCCCCCCCCC
>JADGGF010000522.1 GCA_019690055.1 Micromonosporaceae bacterium | reverse complement strand
TGACGGCCTTGATCACCAGCTACCGAAAGACCGAGGTTAGTCGGCTTCGGTAATGGTGACCGTGATGGGGTAGTGGTCGGAGTAGCCGTCGGGGTTGACGGGTTTGCCCATCCCGCCGAACGGGATGGGGGCGGGGTAGGCGCCGGTGCTGGCCTGTCCGGGGATGTGGAAGATCTGGGCGGTCTCGGGTTCGACGCGGATGGGACTACCTTGCTTGATCATGTTCTTGTTGACCAGGAACTGGTCGAGGATGTTGGCGTAGTTGTCGAAGTAGAAGGTGCCGAGGCCGGCGCCGTGCAGGGGCCACATGAGGTTCCACAGCCGGGGAGTGGTTCCACTCAGGACTTTGGTCCGTTGGCGGGTGCTCAGGGCGTGCCGGACCAGGGAGGCGTCGTGGGGCTCGTCGTTGAAGTCGCCCATGGCCAGCACCGGGGTGTCGGATCCGTGGACCTCGAGTACGCGTTGGTGGAAGTACGCCAGCGTCTCCCCGGCGATGGCCCGGTAGCCGGCCGACTCGAGTTCTCCGCCGGAGCGGGAGGGCCAGTGGTTGCCGAAGACGGCCCAGGTGCGGCCGCGGTGGGTGGTGAAGTTGACCTGCACGATCTCGCGGGTCGCGGTCCGTCGCATGACCACGTGCTGGAACCGTTGGTCGGGTGGGGCGGTGAACAGGCTCGGGTCGTACAGGAACGCCACGTCGATGCCGCGTTCGTCGATCGTGTCGGCGTGCACCATCTCGTACTGGCGCTCCGGTAGCAGCGCGCCGACCGCGTCGGCCAGGGCCCGCAGGACGAACGCGTTCTCGATCTCACACACGCCCAGCAGATCCGGTCCGGCGCCCGCGTTCATGGCCGCGATGACCGAGGCCAGCTGGCTGATCTTGCGGTCGCGCCGGGCCGGTGTCCAGCCGGAGATCGACGACCCGAGCACCCGCTTGAGCTTGTCGCTGCGGCGGGGTGAGTCCTCCTCGTCGAACAGGTTCTCCAGGTTCCACCACGCCACCAGGTACGTCGACACCACGGCCGTCACGGTAGGGGCCGGCGTCGCCCTGACGTCGCACAAACCGGCCGGTGGTCCTGGGGTTTCGTGGGCCGCCCGCGGATCGAGTGTCGGAGCATGGGGTGCGGCCTCGGCGCGTCAGAAGGCGCGCCAGTCGTCGAACCACTCATCCGCGACGTCACCGGGGACGCCGGCCCGCGCGGCGAGGCGGAGGAAGGCGTCAGCGGCCTCCTCGCGGCGCAGGGTGTCGATGATTCCGTACCGGGCCTGGACCGCGTTGAGCTTCTCCACCATTGTCTGGAGGATCGGCCTGGCCGCGTCGACATCGTGTGTCGGCGGCAGTTTGTCGATCGCTCGCACGGCCTCGGCGTACGCCTGGCACGCCGCGCGGCCACCGCGTTCGTCGTCGTCCACCCAGTCGCGCAAGGGATTGTCGAGGTTGGCGGCGAGCCAGGTGTCCGACTTGGCCCCACCGACCACCAGACGGATGTCCCGGTAGCGGGCCCGAAGTGGCGGGACCGCCGAACGGCGGAGACCGTAGACGTCCAGGTGCTGCAGGGATGGCAACTCCGGCAGGATGTCCGGGTCGATGCCGTAGCCATCATGCAACTCGAGCACGGCGAGCTGCTCGAGATCGGCCAGGGCCTCGGCGTCGAGCAGCGACCCCGGTGCGGCCTGCCATCTGAGCGAGAGCGCCTGCAGCTGCCGGAACGCCCGCGCGGGTGCGGCCGACAGCATCCCGTTGCCGGTGACGGTCAGCGTGCGAACCTGCTCGAGCCCCACCGGGATCGTCGGGCGTGGATCGTCCACCTCAAGATGCAGACTGAGCCAGCGGCCGTTGTCGGCGACGGTCACGGTCGTCTCATTGTCCGATTGGGACAGCAGGAGCTGGCTCAGCGAGCGAGGAAGTCGCAGATCTCGAATGTGACCGCGCAGATTGAGGGATCTCAGGGACGTCCCGCCAAGGTCGAGGGTCGCCGGCGGATCGAACCAGGTGAGACTGCTGATCAGCGGCCGCTCCGCCAGGGCGGCGACGAGGCCGCGGTCAGGGCCGGACCAGACCACTTCCGTGCACCGCGGCAGCTGATCGAAGGCGGCCCAGCGGACCGGACCCGTGGCCGGGACGGGCGGCATCCCGCCGGTCAGGTCGAGGCGGGCGGTGGCAGCGGCCAGGTCGACCGGTCCAGCCCCGAAGTCCACCGTGACCTGCCCCCGGGTCGCGGCGGACTTGTAGGCGCTCTTGACGGGGTCCGGTACGTCGTGGTCCCACCAGTGCTGGAGGACCACCTGGGTGCCAAGGGAGCGCCATCCCGCGAAGCTGTTGGGCGTTCCCGTCAGATCCGCCGGCACGGGCAGGTTGCCGAGCCACACGAAGTCCGGCGGCACCGGGTCGTCGGGAAGAATGCCGTGGTGCTCCGGTCTTGGATCCCAGCTGTGGTGGCTCGCCAGCAGGGGACCGACGCCGACGAGGTCGGCCAGCGTCGGCGGCTCGGCCGAGTGCCAGGCCAGCGCGACCGCGACGATGTCCGAGCCCTTGACCGCCGTGACCTGGCACGCACCCCACGCACCATCCGACAGCGGCATCGCGGCGACATCCCCGGCCGTCGGCAGCAGAACAGGCACGGCCAGAAGCTACCAGCGCAGGTCGAGGTCGTGCCCGCTGGCTTGCGCGAGGTTGCGGTTTGTCGGGGCTGGTCACGGGTCGATCGTTCGGTTGGACAGTCCTTCCTCCTCGAGAGGCGTACGTCGGACGTGGGTATGGGGAAAGGGTTGCCGCTAGTGTTGTCGACAAGGAGAGGTTGGCGGGTTGGGCTTGTCAGCGTTGCGCTGGGCCTCGTCGCTTCTTGACCGACACGCAGGATGGCCTTCCCCAGGCACTTCTGTTGGGCCTGACCGGCCGAGGTTCTTGTGGGCCGCCGGTGCCGTTCTGGTCGCGCTGTGGGCACCAACGCTGCGCCGGGCCGGGGTTGTCGGCGCGATGACCTTGGTGGGCGCGACCGCCTTCTACTACGGCTGCATACTTGTCCTCACCGATCGTTGGCGAGCGGGCATACCCATCGATGGTTCATCGCCCCTCGCGGTCGGCCTGCAGTCGGTGGCCCGGGCGAGCCTGTTCTGGTTGGCTGCGTCGGTCGTCGTCGGCGGGCTGCTCGGCATGGCCGGTTGGCTGGCGCGTTACGGTGACGTTCGTTGGGCGGGTCTGGTGTCCGGAGCCCTCGCGGGGGTGCTGGCTTCGGGTGGGATACACGTGCTCATCAGCGGCACCGCCATAAGGATCGATGACTGGTGGTGGGTACGACCCGGTATGGCGGCGCTGACCGCCGCGGCGTCGTTGTGCGGTGGCACGGTCATCATCGCGCGGCGGGACAC
>JADGGF010000521.1 GCA_019690055.1 Micromonosporaceae bacterium | reverse complement strand
CCTGAGGAGTACGTGATGACACCACTGCAGGTGGCCACCGCCTACCACGAAGCGTGGACGAGCAAGGACCTGGACCGGGCGATGTCCTACATCGCCGACGACATCGTGTGCGACGCGCCCGCTGGCCGGATCGAGGGCGCGGCAGCGTACCAGGCCTTCATGGCTCCCTTCGTAGCTTGCTGCTCGGCACCCAGCTGCTGGCCGCCTTCGGGGACGACGAACACGCCGTGGTCGTCTACGACACCCGTACGACTCTGGTGGAGAGTGGACCCGGGGCTGAGTATGTGATAGTCCGCAATGGTCAGATCACCTACAGTCGATTCATCTTCGACCGCCTCCCCTTCGCCGCCGCTCGCGAGGCTGCCGGCACGACCCAGTAGTCGGTGCGATCGCCGGTTGTCGACTTGGCTGGGACCACGGCAGGTCCCAGCCACACCCGGCGCGCCTCGGCCCATCGCCGTAGCGCTACACCTGGCCGATGTTCCAGTTCTCGGGGAGGTCCGCGCCACACACCGCGCAGATGAGCACCCTCTCGGACGACATTGATCTGCCCACAGGAGAGGCAGGCCCGGAACACGATCGGATGGGTGAAGCCTTTGGGGTGGGTGACGCCGAGCCGGTCCAGAGCGGCGGCGACCGTCGGCCAGGAGTCGAGGTCGGGGCAGTAGCCGGTGGACTGGTTGCTGACCATGGCCACCGTCCATCCGCTCTCGTCAAGCGCGAACTGGATCTCACCGGCGGCGAGCACGTCCGCCCCGGCCGCGCACGCGACATGCTCGCTGTGGCGAGGGGCCAGGCGCAGCATGCCGTCGAGGGTGATGACGTAGGTCAACGGCTGCGTACGTTCCCGGCGCGGACGGCTGGACAGCCACTGGTCCAAGACGTCTGCGCTTTCGACGTCAACGACCTCCGCCGGCCGGGCGAGGCGGGAGAGCTCCTGCGGTCCGACGTACCGGTAGCGGCGTGGCGCCGTCATGGACTGATTGTGCGGGCCGCCGGCCGTGACGGCCACGCGATTCCGGCGCGCGCCGTGGGCCGTCGGAGTCCGTCACCGGGGGGACGTCAAGGCTTCGAGGTTGTCAAGCGCGCGCCGGTGAAGCCGGTCGAGGGTGGTCACGAGTCTCCAGCGCGTATTGGCCGGCCGGAGGGGCTGGCCCGCGTAGTCGTTGATCCTCTTCAACGTCTCGGCTCGTACTGTGTCAAGGCGGGCGAGGGCGGTCGACCGGCACTCCTCCACCGGCTCACCGGTGATCAGCGCCCAGGCGCAGTCTGCGATCACCCGGCCCAACCTCTGCTCAGCGTCGTCGATGTCGAAGCGGTCGTCGGCGTCGGGCCGGTGCAGTCCGAGCGCCACCCGTACGCGCGCGAGTTTTTCCTGCTGGCTCAGTCCGTCCCATTCGGCGTGGGTCGCCTCGCGGGCACCGTCCGGCCACGGATGCCCCGTCGCGGTGAAGGTCTCGACCTTCGTGGACGTGCAGTTCGGGCAGCCGGGTGTCCCACTGAAGACGTACCGGTTGCCGTCCCGGTCGGGGTCGCACACCTCGGTCAGCACCTTTGCCATCCACAGTCCTGGATCGTCGCGCGGCTGTTCGTCCGCGACCGACTCGATGAGGGCCCGGACCTGTTCGAAGCCCGGATAGGCGACGGTGTCGAAGATGACAGCATCCAGACTCGGTGACACACCCAGCCACCACCCGTAAAAGAACGGCAGGTCCGCGCCCGGGAGGTCGTAGTCCTGGTGGCAATCGCCGCATCGGTACCGCCATAGCGTCAGCCGTACCACGAGACGACGGTACGGCACGAGCGCCAGTCGCGGATAGCCGAATGGCTATTCGTTTCCTAGCCGATCGGTCAGGCCGGGTCTAGCACATCGATCATGCAATTCAGCGATCCCCGTGAGTAGGGCCCGATCGAGAGGTCGAGGCACGGTGTCGAGAAGAATGGATACATCGAAGGAGTAGTCAGCGGTCGTCCGAACCGTTCCGGTCTGGCCAGGTAGAGAACGCGTGGCCGGCCCGGTTGCGCCCGCTCCTCCGTCGACCGGTCGATCAGGCCGCTCTCCACGAGCCCGTCGAGATGAAACCGGGCGGTGTTCGCGTGCCGCCCTACGCGAGAGGCGACCTCCACCACGCCCAGGCGGCCACCGGCATCCTGCAGCACCGCTCCGTCCGCGGCGCAGGGCACAGCGCCGTAGCAGCCTGCGGGCACTGATCCGCCCCCGAATGTCGGCCAGCCTCCACCGAGGCGGCGACCAAGTCATGCGCAAGTCAGTCACAAGCCGCCGCGAAGTGGCGCGGGGGACCGTAGCGCGGTCAGTACCGGTGAATGACCGTGTCTTCGGAGGCACCATGTCCCGCCTACTCGGCCGGCTCGGTAGAGCGGCCGCTGCCCATCCCTGGCGCACGATCGGCGCGTGGCTGATCGCGTTGCTCACGTTGTTCGCGCTCTCCGCCGGCTTCGGGGGAACGCCTCATAACGACTACAACATCGCCGGAACCGAGTCGCAGGCCGGCATAGAGTTCCTGCGAGCAAACCTTCCCCACATGTCCGGCACCGACGCCCGCGTCGTCGTCCACGACTCGAAGCAGCTCGATCTCGGCGACCTGGAAGAGCTGCGCAGCCGGCTCGCCGACATGCCCGGCGCCGCGGTCGTCTCGCCGCCGCGGATGTCCGCCGACGGCGACACCGCGCTCATCACGGTCCAGTACGACATCCCCGTCACCGACTTCCACGGCACGGAGGGCCTGGACGCGCTGCGCGCCGCCGCGGAATCGCTCGTCCAGGCGGGCGTCCAGGTCGAGTTCGGCGGCCAGGTCGCCGAGGACACCAACCCGCCGGCCGGAACGGCTGAGCTGGTGGGCATCGGGGCGGCACTGCTGGTCCTGGTTCTCACACTCGGCTCGGTGATCGCCGCCGGACTGCCGATCATCGTGGCGATCGGGGGTCTGGGCGCGGCGGCGGCCATCATCGCGCTGCTCGAACGAATGACCGACATCAGCACCACCGCGCCGACGGTCGCCACCATGGTCGGACTCGGCGTGGGGATCGACTACGCACTCCTGCTCGTCGCCCGCCACGTCGAGGGCCTGCGCGCCGGCCTCTCGCCCCGCGACGCGGCCGCTGCCGCCACCGCAACGGCCGGCAAATCGGTCGTGATGGCCGGGCTGACAGTGCTCGTGTCGCTGTTCGGCCTCAAGCTGTCGACGCTGCCGGTGTACTCCTCGTTCGGGTACGCCACGTTCGCCGCCGTCGGCGCGGTCATGGTCGCCGCCCTGACGCTCGTCCCGGCACTGTGCGGCTTCCTCGGCCACCGGGTGCTGCCGCGCAAGGTTCGGGCCGAGCGGGTCGCCCCGTCCCGCCCGGGCCTCA
>JADGGF010000520.1 GCA_019690055.1 Micromonosporaceae bacterium | reverse complement strand
CCCGATCCGGGCGCGACCTACCCTGCACCCGATCAGGATCCGCCACCGTCGGCCTGAACTCGACTACCGACGCGCCGACTTTGTTCAGCAGGGTCCTAGGCGTTCGTGACTGACCGGAGGTCGGTCCGCTTTCCTGACCAAACCTGGCAGGATGTCCAAGCATTGCCGCCACCGCTGCGGCGGAAGGTCGTCGACGTGGTGTTCCACTTGACCGAGGAGCCGGTCCCGGCCCTAGCGGAACCGTACCCCCCTGACGGACCGTTGCCGGGCGTCTACGAACTGCACCTTCCGGCCGACGCCATCACCATCTGGTACGTCGTCACCCCATACCAGGGCAGCGAAGTCATCACTATCCTCGCTGTGCGCACCAACACCTAACCGGCTGCGCGGATCACACCGCACATCGGCCGCCTACTTCGATGGGCTCGGTAAGGACAACGAAGGACCGCCACAGCATCTAGCCAAGCCCGCACCCGTAGTCGTGACAGTTGATAGCCTCCCACGCCGAGCTCAGGATCGTCGTGAGGTCTGAGTTAACGGGGCGCCAGCCTAGCTCTGTCTGGATGTGGGTGGGGTCGGCGACTGACGTGTGTGGTTCGGGCTTGGGTGGCAGGCGCTCGATGGGAATCTGGCGGCCGGTGATCTTTTCTGCAGCCGCGATGAGCTCGGCGACGCTGGTTCCGTGCCCGGTGCCGACGTTGTAGATTGCGGTGCCTTGGCGGTCTGCTTCTAGCGCGAGCCGGAAAGCGGTCGCCACGTCGCCGACGTGGGTGAAGTCTCGGCGGGCGGTGCCGTCGCCATTGACCGTCAGGGCGGGCAGTTCACCGCGTGCTGCACGCATGATGTTGGGGATGATCCGCGTTGGGTCCCGGTCGGGCCGGTGATCGACGGCTCCGGATGCGTTGAAGACACGCAGCACGATCGCGGTAATGGCACCGGTACCGGCGAGGTCACTGACGAGGCGTTCGGCTGCCGCCTTCGATGCGCTATACGGGCTCTCCGGCCGGGGCTGGAGATCTTCACTCAATGCGCCATCGCGTTGCGAACCGTAAACGATATTTGTCGACGCGAACACGAACCGCGTTGGCTGAGACTGGACTTGAACAAGGGCGCGAAGCAGGTTGAGCGTTCCGCCGACGTTGACGTTCCAGTAGTTGAGGGGATCGGCGAACGAGTCGCGTCCTCGGGTTAGGGCGGCTAGGTGGCATACACCGGTGTACTTGCCGGCCGTGGCGACGTCGGCCACGCCGTTGGCGTCGGTCAGGTCGGCTCGGACGAGGCTGGCGCCTGCGGGCGGGACGGCGTCGCTCTGGCGGGTGAGTACGTCGACGTCGTGGCCCGCCTGGAGCAGCGCCTTCGTGACTGCCCACCCGATGTAGCCAAGCCCACCGGTCACCAGAACCTTCATCTCGCCCCTAGGATCTTCCGACGGTGGCGCCAGGCACCCTCGAGGCACCCAGCGGCGGCGGGCGCCAGCCGCCCGCCGTCCAGTAAGTCCATCACCACCTGCTCGGTGAACGGCAGCTGGGGGGTCGGCCGAGCCTGGCCTGTGCGGACGACGGTCCCCTCGTCGTTCTGGTTGACCATGCTTCCGAACAGTGCGTCGTAGACCGGGGCGTCAATCACCGCGACGGTGAGCAGCTCGCCCCAGAGGGTGAGAGCGTCCAGGGCGACGCCGAGGAGATAGACGCGTATGTGGCCAGCCCGATAAGCACGGTCCAACGATGCGAGGGGCTCCTGGTCGTAGCGGGCCGGTGCGCCGTCGCCGTCGTGCTCCGGGTTGCCGAGGAACTCCTCGCTGAACTCGCGCATCATGTTGCGCCAAAGGTCGAAGTCCGCAACTTGAGCATCCGGTTCGATGCTCGATGGTTGGAACACGCCGGCGGGCATCACATGCAGCATGCCGGCTGCGACCGCGACGTCCTCCGTCGATCGCTGATGGAGGACGAAGCTCGGCCCGTCTGTGCTGTTTCTGATTGTGAGGGTGTCGATGGACGGCAGCACCGCGCGCCGGCCGAGGTCGAACGGGTTGCCGATTGCGCGTCGGAATCGTGCCCCGCGCCAAGTCGTTACGGGTCGGTGCCCGTCGTCGCCGAGCTGGGCAGCCGCGAACTCGTGGGCCAACGCCTCGGCCACATCGACGGCGCCGAAGTAGGTTGTTGTTCCGAACGTGAGCTTCACGCTTGTGGATGTTGGCTCGACTGACACCAGCCGGTATCCGAGGCGGTTCTCAAGGAGACGGGGGCGGGCAACGTCGCGCACGGCGGTGCTGTAGCGAGGGTAGCGGCGCTCCGGCGTCGCGAATGGTCGGGTCAAAGCGCTGTCCGGCTCGGTGCCCAACACCGTCGGCTCGGGTTGTCCGTGCACCATGACAATTCTCACGGAGTTGAGCGGCACAGGTTCCGGACAGGTCCATCCGCTCGGGGCTATCAGGCCAGTGGTGCCGACGCGGACCTCGACCGGATAGAGCTTCGAAGCGGTGATTGCCAGTGAGACTCGGTTTCGGTTGAGGGCGGTCCTAGTGGCGAGCCACTCGCGTCGGCTCCGCTCGACCGCTGGTTCTTGATCCGGCGTCTCCATCGACACAAGCGGCAGTGTCGAACCGCTCACCACAGGTGATGGCTGTCCGCTGATGCGCTGCCGAGTGAGCCCAAGCTCCTCCACCGACACGCCGAAGTGCTCGGCGAGCAGACGCCGGTACAGCGGCTGAGGCCTTACGGTTCCGCGTTCCCACCGGCTGACTTGGTTGGCCGTAACACAAGCAGCAATGCCTCGAGCAGCAGCCAACGCGTTCAGCGCATCGGCCACGTCCTGCTGTGACTCGCCGGCGGCGTCACGGAGGTTGTACAGCGTGACGTTCGGATGTGCGTCTCTGGCCTTCGCAACCATTGATGCTCCTGCCACACGGACTGATCGTTCGTGACTAGTCGATGACTACCCTACAGCGGTATCCGGACTGAGTGAGCCCGTTCTATTCGGTGTCGAACGCTGATGTGATTGTGGCGTAACGGATGCTGCATGGAGCCGAACGAGGCCCGCCCCGCGATTCTCGGTGCCGCAACCGAATAGGCGAGGTCTCCGCACCGGCCCTTAGCGAGAGGATCACCGATGCTTGTCGACGGAATCGCTCGGCGCTGGCTGAGTGGCCGCCGGATGCGGCCGGTGCAGACGACCGCGTGCGGCTTCTGCGGTAAGGCGACCACGGAGACGGACCGCCAGGGCCGGCCGGCGCATAGGGCGTGTGTGGAGCGGGTGTTGGCGATGGTGGCGGAGGAGTCGCGGCCGTCGCGTGATCCGCATGATCTGGCTCGTCGGATTGCTGCTCAGCGTCAGCTTCCGGCGGGGGTGGATGGCTTCCGGTTGGGTGGTCGG
>JADGGF010000519.1 GCA_019690055.1 Micromonosporaceae bacterium | reverse complement strand
CGGGTTCGGCCACCGGGAGCCGCCGGAGCCGTCCCGGCCTGTTCGCGCGCCGAGCGGCCAGGACGGACGACCGGCCGAGCCCGCCCCGCCCGGCGCCGCCGAAGCTCGCCAACTCGGGCGCTCGGCTGCGGCAGGCGACCGCGCTCGTCCTGGCCCTGTTCGTGGTGCTGGGGGTCCGGCTCGTCGTGTTCCAGTTCACCGATGCGCCCACCTACGCCGCCGAAGGGCTGCGCGACCGGTTGCGCCCGGTGGACCTGCCCGCGCCCCGGGGCTCCATTGTGGACCGCAACGGTGCGGTCCTCGCCGGCAGCGCCGAGGCCCGGTACGTCTTCGCCGACCCGTCCCGCGTGGAGAACCCCCTCGCCACGGCCGAGGCGTTGTCGCCGGTGCTCGGCGTGCCGGTCTCCCAACTGCTGCCCAAGCTGGTTCCGCATCGCCGTGAGGACGGCACCGAGGTGCTCTTCGAGTACCTGGCCCGCGGGGTGCCGGTGGCGACCGGGGAGCGCGTGCGCGAGCTGGCACTGGCCGGCGTCGGCGTGGATCGGGACGAGACCCGGGTGGTGCCGGGGCACGACCTGGCCGCCAACATCGTCGGGTTCACCGGTCAGGACCTGCAGGGCCTGGCCGGGCTGGAGGCGGCGTACGACGAGCTGCTCCGAGGGGTGAACGGCCGCCGCAGCTTCGAGGTCGGGCAGCGGGCAGCCAAGCTCGACTACGAGATTCCCAGTGGCTACCGCGAGGAGATCCCGGCCAAGCCCGGGCGTTCGCTGCAGCTGACCATCGACCGCGACCTCCAGTTCGAGGTCCAGCGCATCCTCGGCGACGCGATGACCCGGGCCGGGGCGTGGGTCGGGGCCGCGGTGGTGCTCGACGTGCGTACCGGCGAGATCCTGGCCCAGGCGAGCTACCCGTTCTACGACGCGGCCAACCCGCTCGCCTCCCGGGAAGAGGACCGGCGTGACGCGGCAACGGGCTGGACGGTCGAGCCCGGCTCCGTGCACAAGGCGATCGTGGTCGCCGCCTGCCTGGAGGAGGGCGTGGTCAGCCCGACCGAGACGATCCCGTTGCCGACCGAGATCACCAAGGGTGCGACGACGTTCCGCGACGTCTATTGGCATCCGCCGATGGCTCGGTTCACGCTGCCCGGCATCCTCGCCTGGTCCTCCAACGTCGGGACGATCACGCTCGCCGACCGGCTCGGCGCCCAGAAGCTCTACGAGTACCAGCGCGCGTTCGGGCTCGGCGAGCTCACCGCCACCGGTCTACCAGGGGAGTCCGCCGGTCTGGTCCAACCGCCGGAGAACTGGGCGGCCGACGCCTACGGCGCCGTGCCCATCGGGCACGCCGTCTCGGTGACGCCGCTGCAGATGGCGGCGGTATACGCGGCGATCGCCAACGGCGGCGTCTACGTCAAGCCCCACCTGGTCAAGGCGATCATCGATCCGGATGGCACCGTCACCCCGACCGCGCCGCCCGAGAGCCGGCGGGTGGTCTCGGCCGAGACGGCCACGGCGGTGCGCAGCATGCTCGAGGCGGTGGTGACCGCGCCCGACGCCACCGGACGGACCGCCGCCATCGACGACTACCGGGTGGCCGGCAAGACCGGCACCGGGCGGGTCATCGTCGACGGCGTGCCCGGACCGGGCGAGGTGGGCTCGTTCATCGGCATGGCCCCGGCCGACGCGCCGCGGTACGTGGTGGCGGTCTTCGCACACACCCCGGGCGGCAGCGGCGGGGTCGTCGCCGGCCCGGCGTTCGCCCAGATCATGGAGCAGACGCTGCTGCACTACCGCATCGCGCCGACCGGAAGCCAACCGCCCGAGTTCACGATCTACGAACAGTGAGGGCTTACGAAAAGTGACCGGCTTACGGACAGTGACGGCCCGTGACGGCTTACGAGCAGTGACGGTCCGTGAACAGTGACGGCCGATGAACAGTGATGGTGGGGTTTCACAAGCGTTGGTCGGTTAGGGGTCAGCCGCATCCGGCGGGCGATCGAGGCGAGTAGGGTCAAGGGCCGTGCCTGGCTTTCCGCGTCCCAGCCGCAATGCCGCGGTCCCGCTCGCGCAGATCGTGGACGTGGCCGGCGGTTCACGGTCCGTGACCATCGATCCCGCGCAGCTTGCCGGAGCGGAATCTGCGACCAATACCGCGGGAACGGCTGACATCAGTGGGGCCGCCGTGACCGGCGTGACGCACGACAGCACGCAGGTGCGTCCGGGCGACCTGTACGTCGCGTTGCGCGGCCGTACCCGGCACGGCGCCGAGTTCGTCGACCAGGCCGTCGCGGCCGGCGCGGTCGCGGTGCTCACCGACGAGGCCGGCGCCCAGCTCATCCGCGCGGGCGAGGCGGCGGCGCGGGTGCCCGTGCTCGTCGTCGACGATCCCCGATCGGTCCTGGGCGCGGTGGCGGCGCGCACGTACGGCGACCCGACGGCCGACCTGCTGGTCATCGGCCTGACCGGGACCGCCGGCAAGACCTCCACCGCCTACCTCGTCGAATCCGGGCTGGCCGCGGCCGGCCACACCACCTGCCTCATCGGTACGGTCGAGACCCGCATCGGTGCGGACGTGCTCGACAGCGTGCACACCACGCCCGAGGCGACCGACCTGCATGCGCTGTTCGCGGTGGCCCGGGAGCGGGGCGTGACGGCCGCGGTCATGGAGGTCTCCAGCCACGCGCTCACCTACGGCCGGGTCGGCGGGGTGCACTTCGACGTCGGCGGCTTCACCAACTTCGGCCAGGACCACCTGGACTTTCACGCCGACCTGGCCGACTACTTCGCCGCCAAGGCGCGGCTGTTCGACGGGCGCTGCCGCGTGGAGGTGCTCAACCTCGACGACGAGGCCGTACGGTCCCTGGTCCGACCCAACTCGATCACGTTTTCGGCGAGCGGGAACCCGGCGGCGACCTGGCGGGCCGAGCACGTCACCCGCTCCGGGTTCACCCAGTCGTTCACGGCGATCCACGAGGAGCACGGGGCCGTCGAGGTCACGGTGGCGATGCCGGGCCGGCACAACGTGGCCAACGCGCTGCTGGCGCTGGCGTGCCTGGTCGCCGTCGGGGTGCCCGCCAAGGTGGCGGCCGAAGGCATCGGCGCCTGCCGCGGCGTGCCCGGGCGACTGGAGCTGGTGGGCCCGCCCGGGGCCCAGGGTGCCTGGCCGGTGCTCGGCGTGGTCGACTACGCCCACAAGCCCGACGCGATCGCGGCCGCCCTCGCCGCGCTGCGGGAGGTGGCCACGGGCCGGCTGCTGTGCGTGGTCGGCGCGGGCGGGGACCGGGACCGGGGCAAGCGGCCCCTCATGGGCGCGGCCGCGGCCCGCGGCGCCGACCTGCTGATCGAGACCGTCCCCAAACCAACCTCCCCGCACCCC
>JADGGF010000518.1 GCA_019690055.1 Micromonosporaceae bacterium | reverse complement strand
CGACCCGCCAGGCACCCACCGCGACCCGCCACCGGACACCCGGGACCTTCCCCCACAACCGCAGCCGGGCCAGGCCCGCTTCGACCCCCGCACCGGTGAGTGGGTGATCGTGGCGACCCACCGGCAGACCCGGATCTTCCTGCCATCGGCCGACCACTGCCCGCTGTGCCCCTCGACCCCCGGCAACCAGACCGAGATACCGGCCCCCGACTACACGGTGGCGGTCTTCGCCAACCGGTTTCCCGCCCTGACCGGGCAGGGTGATGGCCCCATCGAACCCGGCGCCTCCCTGTTCACCGCCGTGCCGGCCGTCGGTCGGTGTGAGGTGATCTGTTTCGACCCGCGCCACGATGTCGCGTTCGCCGACCTGTCGGTCGAGCAGGCGCGGCTGGTCATCGAGGCGTGGGCCGACCGGACGGCCGAGCTGTCGGCGCGCCCCGACGTGGTGCAGGTGTTCTGCTTCGAGAACCGCGGTGAGGAGATCGGCGTCACCCAGCACCATCCACATGGGCAGATCTATGCCTATCCGGTCGTGGTGCCCCGGACCGCCCGGATGATCGATCGCGCGGTCGCGTACCGACGGACGCACGGCCGGAACCTCTTCGAGGACGTGGTCGCGATGGAGCTGGCCGACCGGGTCCGGGTGGTCGTGACCAACGAGGACTGGGTGGCGTTCGTACCGTTCGCGGCCAAGTGGCCGTACGAGGTGCACCTGTACCCGCGGATCCGGGTGCCGAGTCTGCCGAGCCTGGGGCCCGGCGAGCGCGACTCGCTGGCCGAGATCTACCTCGAGGTACTGCGCCGGTTCAATCGGCTTTTCCCGACCCCCACGCCCTACGTCGCGGCCTGGCACCAGGCGCCCCGCCCGGACGTACCCGGGGTGGCCGAGCTCGCCCTGCACCTGGAGCTGTTCAGCAACCGCCGTAGCCCCACCGCCCTCAAGCACCTCGCCGGTACCGAGGCGGGCATGGACATGTTTTCCAACGACGTGGTTCCCGAGGAGGCCGCCCAACGCCTCCGCGACGCCGTCGGTTGATCTTCACGCGCCGGCGCTCGTATCAGGAAGGACGCCTTGTTGTGCACCAGACGTCAAGAGGGAGTCCTTGCTGACGAAGGAGCGGCCGGTCGCTCGCGCTCGCGCCCTTACATCCGGTAGCGCAGGATGGCCCCCACGCCGTCGACGAGTTCCGCGTCGCTATCGACCACCATGCCCTCGGCCCCGGCGAGGGCGGCGGCTCCGACGAGGGCATCGTCGGCCGGCTCCCAGGCCGGCGAGGCGGTACCGGTGTCCGATTTGGATGGTCCGAGCATCGTCGGGCTGAGCGGGTTGACCCAAACCTGAGCCGCCGACGGGTCAGGGCTGAGCAGGAGGGTGTCGATGCGCAGGTCCCGGGCGGCCGCGCAGACCTCTTCCACACCCCGCACACTGTCCCCACTGGACAGTCCGTTGTAGAACCTGTCCAGTACGTCGGCGCGACGCTCCTCAGCTGCGGCACCGACCGCCGCCCGGGTCGCCGCGTCGAGAACCGGGTCGTGCACGGTCGGCTCGCGGCGTGACCGTACCCGCGACTCGGGATGTGGCCGGACCGACGTCTCGTGCTCGACCTCGACCACGCGGCCAGCCAGGACCTTCGGCAGGCGTTCGAGCACCAGCCGGCGGGCCCGGATGTCCCCGGCCAGCACGACCACGTCGGCGGCCGTACGCTCGACCGCCGCCCCGATGACCCGAGCCATGTCGGTGCTGTTGCGTTCCCAGTTCTCCTCGGCCGCGTGCTGGTACTTCGGCACCGACCACATTTGATCCCGTTGCTTGGTGGAGACCTTGGTGACGAACTCGTCCTCACCCCGGACGGTCACGACCGCGCCGTCCGAGCTGCGCACCGACCCGCCCGTACGGTCGACGTCGGCCCGTACCCAGCGAACCTCCTCGCCGGTGTCACCCAGCTCGCCGAGTGAGGTCAGCGCGTTGGGAGCGTCTCGCGCGTCGGATGTGGCCAGCGCGGTGATGCTCCGGAGCAGGTCCGCGGCGTGGGGTAGAGCCGACCAGGCGGCCAGCTGAGGGCGGCGCGGGGCGACGGGCAGGCTGCGGCTGAACGCCACCGAGCCACCCGAGGCGAAGACCGCCAGCTCGCCCGGGCCCGGGTGGGCCGGCGCCTCTTCGACCACCTCGTCAATCGCCTGCAGCGTCGCCTCGTCTGCACCATGCGCACTGAGCCACTCTCGCGCCTCGCGCCACCGCAGGTCGAACTCGTGGCGGGCTTCCTGTGGGGTGCCGGTTGGGTTCGCGACGGTCGCGTCCAGGTACACCGACGCCCACGGACCCCCTCCGCTGTAGAGGCTCCTGATCGTCGACAGGCGCATGATCCCTATTCTCCGCCGCCCCCGTCGTGCCGTGGCAGGGATCGTCGCTGTCCCATACGTTCGGCTACCGGCGGGTAGAGCTGGTGGCCGGCCGTACGGAGTCGGGGTGCGAAGAACCGGACAGCACCGGACACGGGCGGACGGGGCCGGACGGACGCGGGCTGGCGCCGGACTGAGGCGGGCTGGCGCCGGACTGAGGCGGGCTGGCGCCGGACTGAGGCGGGCTGGCGCCGGACTGACGCGGACGGGAGCCGGTCTGGGCTGGTCCGCTAACGTTCGGGCTGTGTGGAGTCAACGTCGCCTCGTCGCCGCCATCGCCGCTGGCGTAGTTGCCGTCGCCGGCATCGTGGTCGCCGTCGTGCTGTCCCAGCCAGACGGGACGCAGCAGCCGGAAGGTCCCCTGGTGGTGCAGCCCGGTGCCCCGGGTGAGCCCGGACGCACGCTCTCACCCGAGGAGCTGGCCAGCCTGACCGCGCCCCCGCACAATGCCGCCGATGTCGAGTTCTTCGAGCGGATGATCCCGCACCATGCTCAGGCGCTGGAGATGACCGCGCTGGTGGCCGATCGTACGACCAACACCGACGTCCGCCTGCTTGCCGAGCGAATCGAGATATCCCAACGTGACGAGATTGCCCGGATGGGGGAGTGGCTGACAGCCCGCGGTCTGCCGGTGCCGGAGCCCCACGCCAACCACGCCGGCCACGACGGGCTCATGCCGGGCATGCTCAACGACGAGCAGCTGCGTCAGCTCGAGCAGGCTCGGGGTACCGAATTTGACCGGCTTTTCCTGGAGTTCATGATTTACCACCACCAGGGCGCCATCACGATGGCGGAGGAGCTCTACGCCCGCGGCGGTGGGTTGGAGCCGGAGAGCGATCGGTTCGCCCGGGAGGTCATCGCCGACCAGGGCATCGAGATCAGCCGGATGCAGCAGATGCTGGCCCAGCTGGGTGCCTGATCGGCGACACTGCGCCGTCGTTCCTGGCCCGCAGTCACCACAGCCGACGGCGCCGGTCACGATGACCG
>JADGGF010000517.1 GCA_019690055.1 Micromonosporaceae bacterium | reverse complement strand
GGCGTCGCCCGGGTGCACTCCGTGAGCGTCGCCGGAACTCATCCGATCGACGCCTCCACGCAGATGTTGTTTTCGCACGGCTTGGCGGGGACGAAGACGGACAGGTCGTCGGCGTCCAGACCGATGCGCTTGTCCGGGCCGAACGTGTAGGTGCCGTTGGCGCCCTCGAACTCGCCCGCGGAGACGAGCTGGTTCTTGATCGCCTCACCCTCGGTCGAGCCGGCCCGCTTCACGGCCTCCGCCACCAGCAGCGCCCAGTCGAAGGACATCGCGCCGACGGTGTCGAGGGCGTTGAAGTCGGACTTGTTCCGCAGCTTCAGGTAGAGCTTCACGAACTCGGCCGTGATGCCGGTCGGCTCGGCCCCGGGCGTGGACGAGACGAACGTCTTGGCGATGGGACCGGCCGCGAGCGTTTCCTTCATGCCCTCAGGGATGAGCTCCGACACGGACGGGTCGCCGATGCCGAGAACGCCGGACATCTGCGGGTTCCAGCCGATCCGGTTGAGGCTGTTCATGGTGGTGACCAGCGGGGCGCCGTACGACCAGACGATCAGTGACTGCGCGCCCGAGTCCCGCAGCTCCGACAGCTCGGCGGTGTTGTCCGAGGCGGTGCTGGGGAAGGTCTTGTGGACGATGGTCACATTGGGGAAGTCACGTTCCGCGATGGTCTTCGTCAGCTCGGATTGGGCCGTGCCGAAGGCCGACGAGTCGTCGAGCATCGCGATCGTGTTGCCGGCGGAGGCGGCGTACTTGAGCAGCGGAATGATGGACGTCTCACCCGAGGTGCCGGCGCCGGTGCTGAAGGCGTACTTGTACTTCTTCGAGTCGCCGACGTCGGGCAGCACGGCCCCGATGCCACCGGCGGTCGCGCCCGGAATCTTCACCTGGTTGAGGTAGTCCTGCACCGGCGGGAACGCCTCGGTGGTGAACCAGATCGCGCTGACGCCCTCCTGCACCAGCGCCCGCGTCGCGGCCACCGCCTGGGTCGGCTCACCCTGGGTGTCCCGCTCCACGATTTCGATCTTTACGTTCGGGTCCTGGGCCTGGACGTACTCCGCACCGGCCTGCAGGCCGACGAGCGCCACCTGGCCACTGGGGGCCAGCGGGCCGGTGAGCGAGCCGACGAAGCCGATTCTGATGGTGGTGGTGCCACTCGTGTCGGGGCTCTCCCCGCCGCCGCCACACGCCGCGGAGAGCATCAGCGCGGTCGCGCCGAGCACGGCGACGGCGGTTCTCGTGAATGGTCGGCCAGGATGGGTACGCAATCTCATGGACGAAACATCCTTTCCTATGTGGACAGATAGAGGGGAGACGGCTAGGAGAGGTAGGCGGCGTGCAGGACGTCGGGCAGGGAGGGGTCCGTGCCGTGCAGGCGGTGCGCAACCCGGCCGTGGCGCAGGACCACGACGTCGGCCGCGAGCTTCTGGGCGACCTCGAGGCGCTGCTCGACCAGGAGTACGGCAAAGCCAGCAGATCGCAAATCTTCCAATATGCGGATCACGCGGGTCACGAGCCTGGGGGCCAGGCCGTTGGTCGGCTCGTCGAGCATGATGACGCGCGGCGCCCCGGCCACCGCTCGGGCGATCGCGAGCATCTGCTGCTGCCCGCCGGACAGGCCGCCGGCCAGGCGCGGCATCAGCTCGCGCAGTTCCGGCAGCAGGTCGAGCGGGTCGATGTCGGAGCGGCGGCCCGCCCGGCCGGCCGCCACGCGGAGGTTCTCGGCCACGGTCAGGCTCTTGAAGACGTGCCGGCCCTCCAGCACGTGTCCCAGGCCGGCCCGGGCCCGCTGGCTCGCGGACATCCCGTCGATGCGTCGATCGTCCAGGTACACGCGCCCGGTGGCCGGGGTCAGGCCGCCGATGCCGCGCAGCGTCGAGGTCTTGCCGGCCCCGTTCGCCCCGAGCAGGGCGACGCAGGTGCCGGGTTCGACGGTCAGCGACAGGTCCTCGACGGCCGTCACGCCCCCGTACCGGACCCGCAGACCCTCGACCGTCAATCGCCCGAACCGGGGCGGTGTGGCCGAGCCGTCGGCGGCCCCGGCCGGACCGAACGTCACACGCTTCATACGATCCCCATGTAGGCGGCTCGAACGCTCTCGGCGTCGTGGAGGTCAGCCGGCGGCCCGGCCCAGAGCACCTTCCCCAGATCGAGCACCACGACCCGGTCGACGAGGCGGCTGATCATCTCCAGGTGGTGCTCGACGATGATCACGCCGACACCGGCCCGCGCGACGTCGTGGACAACCCGTTCAAAGCCCTCGATCTCGGCGGCGGAGAGGCCCGCGGCCGGCTCGTCGAGCAGCAGGACCCGGGGGCAGGTGCTGATGGCGGTGGCGGCCTCGAGGAACCGGAGCTGGCCGTGGCTCATCACCCGGCTCTCGCGGGCCAGCCTGGCCGGACGATGCGGGTCGAGGCCACCCAGCTCGAGCAGGGCAAGCGCACCGGCCCGGCAGGCCCGCAGCGTCTCTGGGTCCCGGTCACCCCGGGCGGTGGCCAGCGCGAGGTGCTCTTCGATGCTCATGCCATCGAAGGTCTTGGGAGTCTGGAACGTCCGGGCGACGCCGAGCCGGGCGATCGCCTCCGGCCGGCGACCGGCGATCGGCTCATCGTCGAGGTGAATCTCGCCCGCGGTCGGCGGATAGTGTCCACACACGACGTTGAGTAGCGTGGTCTTCCCGGAACCGTTGGGGCCGATGAGCCCGAGAATCTCGCCGCGGGCCAGCGACAGCGAGACTCCAGCCAGGGCGTCGACGCCGCCGAAGCTGCGCCGGACGTCGGTCAGCCGGAGCACCTCGGGGCCGCGTCGCGGCTGTGGCCCGGCCGGTTCGCCCCCGGCCGGCACCGGTTCGGCGGGCGTTGGTTCGGCGGGCGTACGTTCCGCCGGATCGGCTGGCGTGGCCGGTGCCGACTCGGTGAGCGCGTCCTCCGCCGACCCGGCCGGTGTCGCGGTGTCGACCGCGTCGAACAGCGGCCGCATCGCGTGCGGCGCCGGCGCCGCCGACCGGCTGAACAGGCCGCGCGGACGCAGTCGCATGAGGACGATCAGCAGCAGGCCGTAGATGATCGTGTTCAGGTGCGGGTACTCGGCCAGTTGCAGCGGGATGACGACCAGCAGAATCGCGCCGACCACCGGTCCGAACCGCGAGCCGCTGCCGCCGAGCACCACCATGACGAGGAACAGGATCGACAGCTGGGACGAGAAGGCGTCCGGTGAGATGTAGCCCGACAGGAACGAGAACAGACCGCCGGCCAGGGCCGCGAACGCCGACCCGACGGCGAAGGCCGCGACCTTCGTGAGATAGCCGGAGATGCCCAGGGCCGAGGCCCCGATCGGCTCGTCCCGGACCGCGACCGTGGCGCGGCCGAGCCGCGACACCCGGTACCGGGCGTGCAGCCAGTAGCA